>JAFVRL010000346.1 GCA_017504325.1 Lentisphaeria bacterium
AAACAAGACCGCAGAACTGTATGCTGTCTATCAGTTCCTTGAACGGGAACTGGATATCCGTTTTTTCAAACCTGCCAACAAGGAGGATGACGGGGAATATGTGCCTTATAAAAAGCGGGAAAAGATCATAATAAAAGATTCTTCCTTTGTCCGTACACCCGCCTACCGCAGAAGATTGCTTGTCCCCACCGGCTGGAACTGGACAGATCACCCCTTCAACGGGGTCAGATGGAGTGTGAAAGGCGGCTATCAGATGCGCCCTGCCTATTATCACAATGTGCGTATCAAAAGGATCACGCCCGCCCAGAAGGATTTGTATGAACCCCGTACCACCGATGTCTGGGAGGAAAATTACCACAATCTTTTCCAGATGGCTATTCCCGCAAAAAAATATTTCAAGACACATCCGGAATATTTTGCTCTTGTCAACGGCAAACGCCATTATACCCATACGGAAACGGCTGCATACTGTTTGAGCAATCCGGAGGTCCGCCGTCTTACCGCAGAATATATCATTAAAAATATCAAAGAAAAGAAGGCAAAAGGCATTCATCTTCAGCAGGGGGCGGGTATGTCCGATATGGCACGGGGCTGGTGTGAATGTAAGAACTGCCTGAAAGAAAATGATAAAAAAGTTTATACATGGCAGAATATCACCAATATATATCACAAGACTTTCAAAGTGATTTTTGATCTTGTTTACAAAGAGTGTCCCGACGCTGATCTTATGCTCTGGGCGTATTCCACTTACCGGATCCCTCCCACTGTGGATGAAAAACATGACAAGCGTGTCCACTTTGAATATATGCCCCACGGAAGATGTTATGCCCACGCTTTTGATGAACCCTGTTTGAGAAATACACAGCTTCTGGAATGGATGAGAACATATATTCCCAAATACTCACGCTCTTCCGTCTATGAGTATTTCCTCTGCTCCGGCGGAAGAAACTATGTCCCCCATGAACTTATACAGGTACGGGACTTGCGTTTCTTCTATAAAGAAGGGATCGACGGCTGGGAGGAGGAAACATTTTTTGAAGACAGTGTTTACTGGCGGAAAAATGTAAACAGTAAAGATCAGAATGAAAAACTGCCCTCTTTGTGGCAATGGCTTTACCTTACAGGAAAAATTCTGTGGGATCTGGATGCTGATCCTGTAAAGATCCTGGAAGACGCGGAAAGCAAATACTATGGAAATGCTTATCCCGCCATGAAAAAATATCACGCATTGCGGCGGAAACTCTGGAAGGAAGGCAGAAACTGTTTCGGGTATCCCTTCAACAATGAGAGATTGCCCCTTCTTCTCAATGTGCCGGAAAATAAAGAAAAACTTTTTGCTCTTCTGGATGAAGCAGAAAAACTTGCCAAAGGAGATAAAAAACGTCTGGTGCGTATTGCCAATGACCGTAAATTCCTTACAGATTACTGGGTGAAAGCCAATGAGGATTATAAAAAACTTCAGGGAAGAACTGTAAAAGCTCCCACGGCAAAAACTTCCATTACTCTGGATGGAAAAGGGGATGAAGCAGCATGGAAAGACGCCTTCTATGTAACGGATTTCCGGGAAATGTTTACCAAAGAACAAAAAAACATTCCTGCGGAAAATGCGGCAAGTATCGGGATCCTTTCCGACAGTAAAAATCTCTATTTCCTTGTGAAAGTCAAAGAGCCTTTGATGGATAAGCTCCATAAGGGGATGAATATCTGGGAAAAAAGTGCTGTGGAACTTTTCATCCACCCCCAGAGTGTTTCCAATGAGTACTATCATCTTGTTTTTGCCTACGACGGGGAAAAATATGAAGCACGCTGTCCCGGAAATGTCCGGCATAAGATCGGTGCGGAATATAAATGCAGTAAAAATGCGGATGGCTTTGTCATGGAGATCAAAGTTCCCGCATGGAAATTCGGTGACTTCCGTAACGGCGTTGCCTGGAAATGCAATTTTGACATCAACCGTTTTGTTTTTACTGACCACCTTATCAAAAAGCATTACAGCCTCAGCGGAAGAGTAAGCCACGATGTGACAACCTTCCTGCCTTTGCAGATCGGTACTCCCATGACCATCAACGGCATGTTCAACAAAGTGGAGAAAAATAAACGCAAATATCCTGCTTTTCTGAAAGTATTGGAAAAAGTCCCCTCCAAATGGTATGCATCTCTTCCACAGAAGGGCGGAGCTGTGTTCGGAATAAAGAGGGATGCCGCCCCTTATGATGAAACATTGTATATTTCCAAAGTTTTTGCCAATTACCCCATGCCCCATAATCTGAAAGAGGGACAGACTCTTCTGATCTCTTTTGAGGCAAAAGGGAAAGGCAAATTAAGCTGCGGGATCATCCGGTACAGAAGAAAGAATTCCGGATTCATCAAAACAGAATATCCGGCAAAAGCGTTTTCCCTTACAGATAAATGGCAGAAATTTTCTTTCGCGTATGACATGAAAAAGGATGAAACCATCCACCTTGCCTTTAATGCCTTCCGGTGTGATGCACAGGTGGACAATGTGAGTATTGTTCTTCAGGATGCTGTAAAATAATATTTTGCGGATTGCTTTTTCCCGGCAAAGGGAGTATATTATCAAAAGCCGTTACTGTGATTGCGGTAACGGCTTTACACAACATTTCCGTCTGCTGTTTTGATTGCCTTTTACAGGTTCAGTAAACAGAAATCTTGTGATCCATATATCCCGGCGGGCTTTTACTCCCGCCGGACTTTTTTATTTTGCAGTTTTTTCAGAAATCTCTCATGGTATCTGCTGAAAAAAGAGAATTTTTTTCTTCCCCGGCAGGTTCAATGATAAAAGAACTCCCCTGCCCCGGCTTTTTTGCCGGATCACTTGCAAGATGGAATTTTCCCTGGGCAAGATCATTGAGAAAGATAATACATTCTTTGTAGGATTCCCGGATCTTTTCCGGCACATTTGTACCGGGGCCGCGTTTGTATAATTCATATTCGGCAATACGCAATGTCCATTCTGTGATAAGGGGATCTTCCGGCAGAGGCACGGCGTAACGGATACAGGCGTAATTGTTTACAAAGGCTTCGGCACGGGCAATGATCTGCTCCAGAAGTTTGGTAAGATCATTGCTGTGTTTTCCGGAAAGATTTTCCAGTACAGGCAGAGTCAGCCGGTCTTCAAGATCCTGTATTTGTATATAATTTCCCATGTTGATCCTTCTGATGAGATGATGAATGATGAATGATAAATGATGAATGATGAATGAGCCATAAAGAAAAATCCCTCCGGACGGGAGGAAATATATAAAATATATTCGTCCGGAGAGACCGGAAAAGAGCATTACATCTGACATCCGCCCCGGTAGATCAGATGGGGGAAGGCAAGGAAAGCTGCTCCTCTGGCATTGGTGCCGTAGATATATTCTTTACGGCAGAATACATTTTCGTCGCCCTCGGAATCCAGACGGACAAGAGAAGGCATTTTGCGCTGCTGAACAAAAAGAGGTTTGAGGACACCATCTGTTGCGGCAAGATACCAGTTATCTTCATATTCTCCGGAAAGCTCGGGGAGAACAAGCAGTTCGGCACTTCCGTTCCAGGGATTTCCGGCAGTACCTATTCCGGAAACATTGTTCTCATTTACGGCACGCAGCTGAAGACGGTCCTTGAGGATGCCGAATGCAGTCTCTTCATTTTTCGGTCCCACAATAAGAAGATTGGGAATGATCCCCAGATTTTTATTATTGTGTCCCCGGTAATTCATCATGGTCATCCGTGCGGAGGCATAGACGGAATGGGAAAGCACTTCCGGAGAGAGGTTTTTCACGGGATTTTCCCCGTACAGGCGTTCTGTACTGAAAAACGGGATGTCATCCGCCCAGAGGGGATTGCCTGTAAGAGCTTCCACAGCAAGATCATGCCAGAGTCTTGCGGCATGAGATCCCATCTGGGCAATGAGTGTGGAATAGATACCGTACTGATCGTCTTCAATATCATTTCCGGCAACAGCAACGGTCTCTTCAAAATCCCGGTTCACCACTTCCAGTTTTTTGGATGCCAGATTTTTGATGACCCGCTCCCCGATCCATTCTCTCATACCGCCGAACTGTTCCAGAAAGGGGTAAACATTGGAAGATGTCCCGGAAGGAATGATCCCGCAGAATTTCTGCCAGGAGACCGGAGGAGTGTTCATCCCCTGAAGAAAATTGGTGTTGAACCCCTGAAAAAGCACATCCATACTTTTACGATTGATATCCATTTTTTATCCTTTTTTTAAAGGGCAAAGACAGGAAAAAATATCATTGCCCGTTTTTGTTGTTATTTTCAAGCGTTTGTGAGAGCAAGATTGCCGATTTCCACAATAAGCATACCGTCAGAATCGATCTCCCGGAGGACTCCTGCGGGAATTTTGTTGGAACCGCCGATCCTGCCAAGCGTATGATCGTCCACGATATAAACGACATGATTGATGTCTTCATTGCCCAGTTTTTCAGCATCTGCGGCGTTGTCATACTTGAACATTCCGGATTTGATGACGATTCTGCCGTCTGCGGCAAATCCTTCCGCCCTGCCGAGGACAATAAGGCCCGGAGAATCGGATGCGGGCAAAGCGGTTCCGGTGAGAGAATCAACGGCGGCGATGGAGCCGACAAAAAGATTGTAACCGTTTTTCACATTGCGGATCCTGCGGAACTTCTGTGAGTGACAGAGGATCTCCTGGGTGTTTCTGTTTGCAGTAAGAGCTGCCATGTTTTTCCTTTCCAGCAAGTTTTACCTTGCTTTTGTTACAGATTATTGATTTCCGGCAGAAATACCGGTTTGTTGAGAAGCAGGCGTCAAAGACTTTTTCCTGTAAAAATGTTTTTTTCAGTCAATCCCAGCATGGAAAAGATCTCTTCTTCTGTGGGATCAGCGTAAACGCCGTGACCATTGACTGCTGCCTGATCCGTGAAAGCATTGTCCGGGACAAGAACAGGAGCGCATTGCAGATAAAGCTCGAAAAGTTCCGGATCTTTCCGCAGGGAAAGGTCAGCCCATTGCCGCATATTTTCTGTAAGTTTTCCCATACGGAATGCCATACGGATCTTTTCTGCATAAAAATTCTCCTGTGCGAGAGTAAGTTTTTTTTCTGCATCGGCAAGAGAGCTGCAGGAAAATTTTTTCAATAAAGCAGACCATTGCGTCTCTTTTTTCTGCAGATCGGCAAGAAGGGCAACATTTTCTGCAAGAGATATACATTCCGGCAGAGAAGCAGTTTGTTGTGAAACACCCGCTGACTCATTTTTTACAGCAAGATCATTAGCGGCAAGCGGAGCAATACCATGTAAAGCGGGATGATTGGTCAGAGCCACCGAATGAAGAGCAATGACTTTACTGCCGTCGGGAGAAAAACATAATGTAGGGGAAAAATAACGGTATTGACCATTGAGGATAAGACTTTCCGCTTCTTTCGTCCAGTATTTGACGATGGCAAGAAGTCCGTCCGCAGTTTTGGCAAGTTCTTTTATCCATCCGGCG
>JAFVRL010000347.1 GCA_017504325.1 Lentisphaeria bacterium
CACGTTGACCACGGCAAAACCACGCTTGTGGATCAGATCATCAAACAGGCAAAACTTTTCCGTGAAAATCAGGAAGTACACACCCGTTTTCTGGACAACAACGATCTGGAACGGGAAAGAGGGATCACCATCCTTGCCAAAAATATCAGTATCAATTACCGTGATACAAAAATCAATATCATCGACACTCCCGGTCACAGTGACTTCGGCGGTCAGGTGGAACGCGTTCTCAATATGGCTGACGGAGTTCTTCTCCTTGTTGACTCTGCGGAAGGCCCCCTCCCCCAGACAAGATTTGTGCTGGATAAAGCCTTGAGACTCAAACTCAAACCCATTGTGGTCATCAACAAGATCGACCGTTCCGATGCAAGACCGGATGAAGTCCTCAATAAAGTTTTTGATCTTTTCATTGAACTGGATGCCACAGAAGATCAGCTGGATTTCCCCGTTCTGTACGCTTCCGGACGCAGCGGCTGGGCTACCACAGACCTGAAAAACGGTTCCCGCGACTCCATTCTTCCCCTGATGGATGCGGTAGTCGATCTCATCCCTGCCGCCCCGGTCAATGAAGGCCCTGCCCAGCTGCAGGTGACAACTCTTGACTATAACGACTATGTAGGCCGTATCGGTATCGGAAGAGTTCATCGCGGAACTTTGAAAGCCGGAGCCCCCCTTTCCGTCATCAAACGCAATGGAGAGATCGTTCCCGCCAAACTCAAACAGCTTTTCACCTTTGAAGGGGTGGGAAGAGAAGATGCCGATGAAGTCGCCTGCGGGGATATATGCGGACTTGTGGGTCTGGAAGGTATCGACATCGGTGATACCATCGCCGACAGCGAACACCCGGACAAGATGCCCCCCATCGCCATTGATGAACCTACTCTTTCCATGCAGTTCCGTGTCAATGACTCCCCCTTCTACGGTCAGGACGGAAAATTCATCAGCTCCCGTCACATCCGGGAAAGACTGCTGAAAGAGGCGGAAAGAGACGTGGCTCTGCGGGTGGATGACAACGGAACCGACTCCTTTGATGTAAAGGGAAGAGGGATCCTCCATCTTGCGGTTCTCATTGAAAACATGCGCCGGGAAGGATACGAGCTTACCATTGCCCAGCCCCAGGTCATCACCAAAGTCATTGACGGAGTGGTGAATGAGCCTATCGAACGCCTTACTGTGGATGTCCCCTCCGGAGCAGCCGGAAAGGTCATTGAAGTAGTTGGTTTGAGAAAAGGGGAAATGTTCAATATGGAAACCGGGCCGGAACGCGCCTTTATTGAATTCTATATTCCCACAAGAGGTCTTATCGGACTGCGTACAAAGATCCTCAACGCCACTGCCGGTGAAGGGATCATTGCCCATGTATTCTCCCATTACGCCCCCTTCAAAGGCGAGATCCCCCACCGTATGGCAGGAGTTCTCATCAGTATGGGAGAAGGCAAAGCCATTCCCTATGCCATCGACGGACTTCAGCAGAGAGGGATCTTCTTTATCGACCCGGGTACAGATACTTACGAAGGAATGATCGTAGGGGAACACTGCAAGGAAGGGGATATTGAAGTCAACGTACAGAAGGAAAAGAAACTTACCAATATCCGTGCGGCAAGTTCCGACAGAAAAATGCAGATCGCTCCCAGCGTGAAACACTCTCTGGAAGAGGCATTGGAATATATTGAAGCAGATGAATATGTGGAAGTAACTCCTCACTTCATCCGTCTGCGGAAAAAATATCTCACCGAAAATGAGAGAAAGAAACAGCGTCTTGCAAAGATGAAGAGCTGATAAAAGGGAAATAGTATGATCGACTTTATCGGGATATGCAAAAGTTACGGTGCAAGGGATATTTTCAAAGATGTTTCCTTCCGCATCAACAAGGGCGACCGTGTGGGGATCGTCGGTCCCAACGGAGCCGGGAAGACCACTCTATTTAAAATGCTTCTTGGAGAACTTTCTGCCGATAAAGGCGAGATCCTTATTCCCAAAAAGACCCGTATAGGCGTCATCCGTCAGCAGTTGGATTTTTTCCGTGAAGATGAGAGTCTTCTGGAATTTACCTCTGCGGCAACAGGAGAGTTGGCTCAAACGGAAAAAGATATTGCAGAACTGGAAAAAGAGCTGCAAAACACTTCTGATGAAACTGTCCGGAACAAACTTCTCATGCGTCTCGGGGAGAAACAATCCTCCTTTGAAGCACAGGGCGGGTACGAAATGCGGCACAGAGCGGAAGCCGCCTTATCCGGTCTGGGATTCAAGGAGGAAACATTTTCCCATACCATGAAACAGTTTTCCGGCGGTTGGCAGATGCGTGCATGTATGGCAAAAACGCTGTTGTCCGATCCGGAGATCCTGCTTCTTGACGAACCATCCAACTATCTGGATACCCCCGCTGTGGAATGGCTGCGGAAACAGTTGAAAAACTTTCCCGGCACGATCCTTCTCATCTCCCATGACCGTTTCCTTTTGAACTCCATTACCACAACGACCCTTGAGATCAATAACGGTTATGCAACAACCTATAACGGCAGTTACAGCAAATATATCGTGGAACGGGAAGAGCGTACCAGAGTAGCGGAAGCCGCCCAGGACAATATCGACCGGAAAAAGGAACAGCTGGAACGCAACATCAACCGTTTCCGGGCAAAGGCAACCAAAGCCGCCCAGGTGCGAAGTTGGATCAAAATGCTGGATAAGCTGGAAGATACGGATGTCCCGGATTCTTTGCACTTTCAGGGCGAGATCCGTATTCCCGATCCCCCTCATTGCGGAGCGGAGACCTTCCGGCTGGAGGATGTGACATTCTCCTACGACGGCAAACGCAATATCCTTGAAAACATCTCCTTATCCATCAACCGGGGCGACAAGATCGGTATCGTGGGATATAACGGCATGGGAAAAAGTACACTTCTCAAACTTATTGCCGGAGTAAATCAGCCCACAAGCGGAAGATGTATATTGGGTCATCAGGTCATTACAGGTTACCAGGCACAGGAGTTCGGTGAACTTCTGCCGGGAAATAAAACTCCCATTGAGATCGTGAAAGAAGCCTCCGGCGGGAAAGCGGAATCCAAAAGAGTGCGGGAAATTCTGGGAGCTTTCGGTTTTTCCGGGGAGGCGGCTGAAAAGATGTGTGAAGTATTGAGCGGAGGAGAAAAGATCCGGCTCTGTTTTGCAAGGATCTTTGTCAATCCCCCCAACCTTCTCATCCTTGACGAACCTACCACCCATCTGGATATTGCCGCAAGGGAAGCATTGGAAAAGGCGGTAAAAAGTTATACAGGAACCGTTTGTATCGTAAGTCACGATATTGAATTTATCCGGGCGACAGCGGAGACCATTATTGAAATGCGTCCACCCTCCGTAAGGATCCATTACGGTAATTACGATTATTACAGGGAACGCATCGCCGCAGAAGAAGTTGCGGCAAATGCAAGTATTGCTGA
>JAFVRL010000032.1 GCA_017504325.1 Lentisphaeria bacterium
GCGGGGATGCTGCTGCCGGCACTGAACAAGGCAAGGGATAAAGCAAGAGAGATCGCCTGTACAAACAATCTCAAACAGAATGGACTCGGCTTTACTTTTTACCTCGGGGACAATAAAGAGATCTATCCCGGGGGCAGCAGTGCCATGGGTAATTTCAAAAAAATGGCATGGCATCAGGTTTTTCTCATTCAGAAGTATATTTCTTTCAAAGTTTTGACTGATGCCGCACTGGATGTAAAGGATGGTGAAAAGGGGCAGCCCGGTCAGAATACAAAAACCGCAGCAAAAGTTACAGAGGATTCTGCGGATGGTTGTGCTTATCCCGGATATGGTTACAATTATCACAACTTCGGTTCCGATCAGGGGATAACCAATAAGGCGAATACTCCCGGAAGCAATATGCGTGTGAGAGATGTAAAATACGCAAGTATCGCCTATGTCGTTATGGATACAAAGGATGCTGCCAATAATTACGGCAGTTACAGCGTCCGCAGCACCTCTTCCACAAATGCCGGGAACGGAGTTGCCGATGCCATACGCCACAAAGGAAGAGTCAGTATCCTTTTTGCCGACGGAAGTTCCGGATTCAAAAAAGCACATCCCCTCAATCCCTACTTGCAGAGCGGACTGGATGCCAGTAAAAAAACAGAGCAGGTAAAATGCTGGACCGCCGGACGCGGCGGTGCAGAAGTAAGATGATATACTGCGGAAGGAAAAAGTATTTATGAACAGACTGTTTTCTATTGGTATCATCTTTTTCACTCTGATTTTTTCCAGTTCTTTCCTGCGCGCATTTGATGTGGTAAAAGATGGAAAGGCGGCAAGTTACATCCTCCTTTCTGAAAATGCCTCCAAAGGGGAAAAATTTGCAGCGGAAGAGTTTGCAAAATATGTCAAAAAGATGACCGGAGCAGATATTGTCATTTCCGGAAAAAAGATCAACAGCCTTGCCCCGGTAAGATTCCGTATGGCGGATTCTTCCGACATAAAAAATGATCCTGCATACGGGAAACTCAATAAACTGGGGAATATCGGCTACATCGTTTCCGCAAATAAAAACGCTCTTACGATCATTGCCCGTACCACGCAGGGCATCCATCACGGCAATTATTTTCTTCTGAAAAAATATGGGGAAATATATTTCCTTCACCCGGATGAACCGGAGATCGTACCGGAAAAAAGTTCTTTTATCATCCCGGATCAGGTAACAGTCCGCAACCCCTATTTTACCGACATCCGGCCCGCAGGAAATGCTCCTTACTGCGTTCCTGCCCACAGAGTTTTGTGGCGTATACGCAACGGTTCCACTGTTACGACCCGTCCTGCAAAACAGAGAAAAGGCAGAAAGGATCTTATTGATCTGGAAGAGAAACTCGGTCATACCTTCTCTGCCGGAGGTCATTGTTTCACCCCCCTTCTTGTTGGCTCATGGTCTGTAAATGAGATCAAAAAACTTTACGCCAAACACCCGGAATATTTCGGTATGCGTAACGGGAAAAGAGTTTGGTCAGATCTCTCCCTTTCCAATAAGGAACAGCTCTGCCAGCCCTGTCTTTCCAATCCGGAAGTATTGAAACGCATTGCCGCAAATCTCCAGAAGGAACTCATTAAAACCTATGGCGGTCAGCCCATTACCTACCGTATTTACAATGACGACCACACTTTCTGGTGTGAATGTTCCAACTGTAAAAAACTGGATGACCCCAAAGCCGGAAAACTGGGTAAAAATTCCAACCGCTACTGGACACTTGTCAATTATCTCGCCAAAGAGCTTCTGCCAAAAAATCCCCAGCTTACCCTCCTTGCCATTGCCTATCAGGATTACCGGGATGTCCCCACAAAAGTAAAACCCGATCCGCGTGTCCCCGTTCAGATAGCCCCCCATGGAGATTGTTACAACCATACTCTTGACGATCCCAAATGTCCCACCAATCCCCGTTACAGGAAAATGTTTGAGGATTGGAAAAAGACCGGCGCAAAACTTTATGTCTTTGAATACCACAATCAGCTTCCCGGAGAATGCAGATATATCCCCATTGAACGTAAATGGGTGGAGTTTCTCCGCTACTATCACAGGACAAATGTTCTTTCCGCCAATGCGGTGATCTGTGACGGGGAAAGTCCGCACACCAATCAGCCCTACTACTCCACCTACAATTATAAAAATTCCTGGTATGCCAGATGGCAGCAGGCTTATATGACAGGACATTTTGCCTGGGATCTCTATGATGACTACGAAAAGGTATGGGAAAAAATCAATTCCCTTTACTACGGCAAAGCATGGAAATATATCCGTCCCTACAGACTTCTTCTGGAAAAAGCCCTGAAAGAAACCGGAATCTGTTTCGGTTACGGCACAAGTGCCGTTTCCTCCATCGGGAAATGCTACGAATATCCCGGTTTGGCAAAGACGGCTTCCGATCTTCTGAAAAAAGCGGTGAAAAGCGTGGAAAACGATCCGCTCTATCTCAAGAGAGTATTGCGTGAAAAGGAATATTTTGAGAAGAACTGGGCATCCGCCGGATATAGTTCCATAAAAAATGCAGGCGTGATCTATAAGGTCAACCGGGCAAATTCCCCTATTGTCATCGACGGAAAGTTTGATGAAAAGGCGTATCTTACCGCAACGGAACTTCCGGAACTTTATGTGAACACAAACCGGGGTACCCGCTTTACCCCTGATGCCAAAACAAAAGCAAAGATCCTCTTTGATACAAAAAATATTTACCTTGCCATCGAGTGCGGAAAATTTGAAGGCAAAGTCAAAGACACAGCAAAGACAAACGGACTTAAAGCACTCTCCGGAAGCCATATTGAACTTCTCCTTATGAGTGAACACCTGAACGGCAAGTATTATCATATAGGTATAAGCCGCAACGGTTATACATACAGCGCACTTACCACGGATAAAAGCACCCGTGACCTGAACAAAAAACTGGATTTTGAATACAAAATCAAAGATACTCCGGAAAAGTATTTTATAGAGATCCGTATTCCTGCCCATCTGCTTGGCGGAATCCGGGATGGAGATTGCTGGAAAATCAATCTCATGCGTTCCTCTGTGGGTAAAGATGGTAAAATGCAGAAAGGTTTTACCTCAAAAGATACCCAGTTCCATGATATTCCCAATGCTCCCGTATTTACCTTCGGAGAAGGCGGTGCATTGCTTCAGAACGGGGATTTCAAAACAAAAGTGAAAGCCATCCCCCCGAAACCGCCCCGGAAATATCCCGACCGCATCTGGCAGTTCAAGACAGAAGAAATGCCCGCCCATTGGAAATTCCTGCCGGGCAATCCGGGGATCGCCGCACTGAACAAAGATACTGACGGCAAATATTTCCTGCATATCGCCAGCGGGATAAATAAATACCCCATGATCTGGCAGCCCTTGCGCAGTACAGGCGATGAGGTGAAAGAGTATTTTCTCTCCTTCACAGCCAGAGGAAAAGGCACGCTCACAGCAACATTTTTTTACAATGCAAACCGCAAACAACTGCCCGGCAAAGTCTTCAAACTTGGAAAGGAATGGAAAGATTATTCCTGTACGGTGGATATTTCCAAAACATTGGGTACAAAATCTCTTTTCCTGAAGGTAAATAAAGGAGTTGCCGAGATCAAAGACATAAAATGTGTTCCGGTGATCCTTGCCGATAATCCGGATGCATTGAAGCATTAAAAGAGACTTCCCCC
>JAFVRL010000348.1 GCA_017504325.1 Lentisphaeria bacterium
AAAAAAGATAATACTGCCGTAAAATTCCACAAACTCAAGGTCGTGGGTGATGATACTTTGCAGATGGATGTGCGTTACACCCTTTTCGATGACGGTGTGGTCTTTGCCGAACCCTTCTTCTTCGGTAATATCTGCAATCCTCCGAAACTTTCCAAACTGGAACTGGTCCTCCCTCTCGCCATGCAGCAATACCCCACCATCCGGTTTGCCATGCCCTACCGTCCCAAAACCGTTGACGGCAAACTCATCCAGACCTCTGCTCCGGAACGGGAACTTGTTCCCGGAGATGACCGGATCATCGAAGACGGTATCTTCCCCCAGATCGGACTGTATGTCTGCTCTGAAAAAGGCCCCTCCTTCTATGCGGAGATCTTTATGGAATCCGACGGTTCCGCCGCCGGAAAAAATGCCGATACCAATTCTTCCGTCATCTGGAAAGACGGCAATCCCACTCTTACATGGAACTTCCAGAACAGACCCGATGCCCCTGTCTGCGGCCCCTGGCAGTGGAGAAACCGTTTCGGTTTCGTCATTGCCCCCGCCCCTGTGCAGAGAAAATATCCGCCCTTTGCCATGTATCACTACTTTGACAACTTCCAGAGATTTCCCACAGATCAGGCTCTTCAGGCTGTGGCGGATGCCGGAGCGGATGTCCTCATCATCCATGAAAACTGGAGAAGCGATATTCAGAACGGCGGGATCCCCATCGACCGCAAACGGTTGAAAGAAGTGGTGGATTTTGCCCACGCCCACAATATCCGGGTAGCTCTCTACATGCGGGGAAGCGAACCTTCTGTAGATGAAAATCACCTTGACTGGTTTGCTGAAAACCTTACCCCCGGTTACGACGGACTCTATATGGACTACGGCGGACCTTTCGGTTTCAAACGCGCCGCCTGTGAATTGTTCCCCGGCGGTTCCATCCGTTTCTGCCACCATCACAATCTGGCAGTATTGAGAAGAAATACTGTGGAAAAGACAGGGATCGTCCTTTCCCATACCGGTCCCATGTATTCCGCTATCGGTATGACCGGCAACCTGATCGACGGTTACGTTTCCGGGGAAGGGGAAAGAGGACTGCTCCTCCGCAGCCGGTTCGATCACGCCTACTACTCCATGGCTGCGGTCTGCTCCGGTTCTCTCTGGAGTGCCGCCTTCCCGGAATACGGCAGCAAAGAGATCGTTCCCTTCCTTGCCGCAACCGGTCAGTATCCCCACGTCCCGCTGGGAACACAGTTCAAGAGCTGTTCCCTCTCCCATCCTTCCGTGCCGGGGATCAATGACGCTCCCTTCATGCCGCTGTGGAGATTGTGGCAGCTGATGAAGGGCAAAGAAGATCTTGCCATCTTCAATGATTACAACTCTTACGGGATCTTCCCCAAAGAGGAGAATATCTCCCACTATATGATGATTTCCGGCAGCGAAAGAGCCGTTTGTATTTACGGAAACTTCTCCAAAGAATCTGTAAAAGTCAATCCCGCCATTTTCTGGGAAAAGACCTCCTTTGCCGCAGAAGGAAAGAAAATCACCCTCTGCATGGACGGTAAAGCCGTTGCGTGGGACGGCAAAACTCCCTTTGAACTTGCCGGACTGGGCGTTGCCGCCATCTGTGTGGGGGAAGCGGATTTTGCTGCATACGAAAGACCGTATCCCGCCTTGTGCAAACAGGGGGAAGATCATCTTGCCAAAGTGAAATTGCAGGAAGAACTGCGGAAATGTCCGGAAGAAGCGGAAAATTATTTCCTCCGTATCAAAGTACCGGATATCGCCCTTTCTTATGAAAACTCCATGGTGCTTGACCTGTATGACAACCGGTTTGTCCTGGGTGAAGTTATGGAAGACGGTTCCTTCAAACAGCTGGGCTATCTGGGGATCCATGGTTTCCAGAAAGAGGAGACCAAACAGGAGGAATTTGTGATGAACGGTCAGGAATCCCCCTGGATCGACCTTAAGGAGGTTCTGGGAAGCGGGACAAAAAATCTTGCCATCTGGAGTCTGCACCGGGGCGATCTCTATTATGTAAATACGCCCTTCTACTCTTTCATTCAGGCGGAACTGGGGAAAGAAAAGGGAAAAGCAGATTACATGCTGGAATTTATGAACGAACTGGAAGATGACAGGGCATTCTTGCATTTCACAGTAAAAATCAAGTAAGTATTCCGGATTCAGAAGGGGGGGGGACGATCCCCCCTTTTTTGTTGAAAAATTTTTTGAAAGGGTATGATAATGAAAAAAAATTTCTTTACTCTCTTTGCCGGAGCATTTTTTACCGTAATGCTTCTCTGTTCCTGTAATGCAGTTCAGGCAAGTAAGAACGATCCTTCCGTCCTTGCTGTAAAACAGGAAAAACTTCTGAAGGTGGGGTATTTTGTCGGCGACGGCAGTAATGGCAACGGTGTATTCCACTGGGCAAGACTTCTCAAAAACTCTCCCCAACTGGATGTGACACTTCTTGTGGGGGAAGACATCCGCAACGGGAAACTTGATGACCTTGATCTTCTTGTCATTCCCGGAGGCTCCAGCCGCCGCCAGTATCTGAATGTAACGGAAAAAGGCGGAGATAAAATAAGGGAATTTGTAAAAAAAGGCGGTTCCTATGTAGGGATCTGTGCCGGATTTCATTGTACGCTGAATAAACCCGACCGTTTCCGTCTTATGCCCTACACCTACCGTAAGGGGGCAGGAGGCTACCGGGCAAAAGTAGCCATCGACATCAATGAAAGAGGAGCAGAACTTCTGGATATCAAAAAAGGCAGATATTTTGTCACCTATTCCAGAGGTCCCATCAGCAAGGAAGTAAAAGAGTGGGAACACGGGAAAGCGGAAACTCTGGGTATCTACAGAAGTACCGTAAGCCATATCGGGGTGAAAAGCAACTTTATGAATGCTCCCGCCATGATTTACGGCAACTACGGGAAAGGCAAGATCATTGCCACAAGTTTCCATCCGGAAATGCACCGGGAAAACGATCCCGTCTCCATGGGCTGTATCTATGCAGTCACCGGGATCAGACCCACTCCCGTCTATCCTGCAAAAGTTTACCGCCCTGTGCGTGTGGCATTCCTTTCCACTTACACTGTGGGCAAGGAACCCATCCGGCTTCTTTGGGAACTGGATAAAGAAAAAGAGCTGGATGTAAGACTGCTGGGGGAAAGTGAGTTAAGTGACGGGATGCTTCTCAATACCGATGTGGTGGTCATGCCCGACATCAATGCAAAAGGCAAGAAAAACACCTTGAAGAAATATAAAAAGGATTTTGAAGATTTCCTTGCAAGAGGCGGCAGGATCGTTGCCGGAAAACGCCTTGCAGATGCTCTTCCGAAGCACAAAAATGTTACCATTATCCCTTCCGGGGCGTCTTTCGTGCAGGAGGCTTTGAAAAAACCGTAAAACATACGGATAAGTACGGATAGGTACGGAGAAAAATAAAGATATTATGAGAGACACAAGAGGTCTCTCATAATATCTTTTTTTTCGGGGAATAAACTTTTTCAGATTCTTTCAGGCAATCGTTTCCCTGCCCAGCCGTATGGCTGTTACATCGTTATTTTCATCAAGAACAACTACTTTCGGACGGAAGGACGCAGCTTCTTCCGGCGTAAAATTGGCAAAACACATAATGGTGATCGTATCTCCCACGCTCCCTCTGTGGGCGGCGGCACCGTTGAGGCAGAATACTTTGCTTCCGGCTTTACCGGGGATGGCGTATGTTTCCAGTCTTTTGCCGTTGGTGGCATTCACTACAAGGATCTTTTCATAAGGAAGGATCCCCGCTTTTTCAAGGATCTCGGAATCGATTTCCAAACTTCCTTCGTAATCAATATCACACATGGTGATCCTTGCTTTATGGATCTTCCCTTTCAACATTTCCAGAAGCATATTTTTCTCCTCTTTATCTGTTTTGCAGTAAACGAATCCATTAATATACATGCAGAGAACGGAAAAATCAACCTTTCTTATACAGGGAAGAGATGATCTCCACACATTTTTCAATGCCGAATTTTCCGGCATCAAGGGTGAGATGATAATTTTTTGCATCCCCCCACCCCTGATCGGTAAAATAGTTGTAATGGGCTGCGCGGGCTTTATCTTTCTTCTTCAGGAACCGCACACACTTATCCGGCTCAATATCAGCATTGGAGGCAAGAAGACGCTCTTTACGGAAATCCATATCCGCATGGATGAATATATTGAGGCAATCTGCTTTTTCTTTCAGAATATAATCGGCACAGCGTCCCACAATGATACAATCTTCCGTTGTCCCCAGTTTGCTTATGATGTTATGCTGGATGACCCACAGTTTTTCCTGATTGGAAAGTTCCCCGGTTCCGTGGGAAAGGATCATACTTAAAATGCCTTTGGAATATTCCCCTTCCTCACGGATATATTCCGAATCAAATCCGCTTTTTTCTGCGATTTTATCCAGCAAACTGCTGTCGTAACAGGGAATGGAAAGAGTTTGGGAGAGTTTTCTGCCTATGGTACTTCCGCCGCTGCAGAACTGTCTGCTCAAAGTAATGACTTTTTTCATATATCCTCTCCTCTCTCTCCATACGGAGTCCATTATTCAAAATACACACTCTGTAAAACTTGATTTATCACGCAGAGATGCTATAATATAAATGCAGGGCATACTTTTTGTCAAGCATATTTTCTTTCAAAAGTTGTAAAAATCCTGTAAAAAGGAGTTCTTTAATGAATAATTCTACAAAAAAATTACTGGATCAGGAAATAAAAAAGATCCTGCCGCAAGTCACCGCCTTCCGCCATGAACTGCATCAGATCCCGGAACTGGCAGGAAGAGAATACAAAACTTCCGCTGCGATCAGGAAAAAACTTGCAGAACTTGATCTGGAGATCCTGCCCCCGTTCCTGCAAACAGATACCATTGCCATTCTCAACAGGAATAAAGCGAAAAATCTTACTTTACGGGCGGATATTGACGCTCTTCCTGTTGAGGAAGATCCTTCCTCCCTCCCCTATGCCTCCACACACAAGGGAATGAAACACGCCTGCGGTCACGATGGACACACTGCCATGCTTTACGGGGCAGTGTGTGTTCTCTCTTCCATGCGGGATCTTGTCCCCTGTTCTGTGCGTTTTCTCTTTCAGCCGGGAGAGGAGATCGCCTGTATGGCAAAAGATCTTGTGGAGAAAGGAGCCTTGTTTGATCCTGTGCCTGATTTTGTAACAGGTTTGCACTCCTGGCCCAATACCCCTTACGGTAAGATCTGCACAAAAAGCGGCCCCCTGATGGCGGCTGCCGGATTTTTCCGTATCAGACTGTATGGTAAAGGAGGTCATGGAAGTCTGCCCCATCTTTCAAGGAATCCTCTGGATTGCGCATCAGAGATCATGTATGAAGCAAAAAAAATCGTTCCGGAAGGCAATGTCCTTACCTTCTGTTCCTGTAACGGCGGGACAAACAATACTATTATCCCTGATGAGGCGGAACTGATGGGAACAGTCCGTTTTCTTGATCCGGCAAAAGGAAAGAAAATGCTGGAGGATTTTGAATATATCGTTAAAAATACCGCAGATAAAAGCGGGATAAAAGCAGACTTTTCCTGTCCTGTACCTTACCTGCCGGTCATCCATAAAGAAGAGGATTTTGAAAAAGTAAAAAATATCGTGGAAAAAGAGATGGGGAAAGACGCTTTCCATACATTGGAATCCCATGTGATGAGCAGCGAGGATTTCTCCTTCTATTTACAGGATCACCCGGGAATATTTGCCCATCTGGGAAGCGGGGATTCTGCACCTCTGCACTCTTCCGGATTCGATTTTGATGACGCACTTCTGGAAACAGGCATACGGTATTTCTGTGTACTTGCCCTGGAGCTTTTTACAGAAAATTGATCCTGTTTAACGCATCGTCCTGCCCCCGGCAGCAAGAAATTTGATCTCGGAAGCATCTTCCCGCGAAAGAACGGTATGGATCTTTTCCAGCATCACCTTTTTCATGCGGGGAGAGTTGAGTACCGCTAAAAATGCAGGGTGTCTGACTTCAATATAAACGATGGAATTTTCCACATTGACAACAGTACATTTCCTTGCAATATCCGGTCCGGCGATCTCCTGCCAGGACTCCTGAAGTTTCATAACTTTCATCGTCCAGGGTTTGATACATCTGGAAACAGCACGTTCAAGCAGAGAAGACATCTCTTTTGATTCCGGCCGGAAACGGAGGAACTCCCCCCTGCCCTCTTCTTCCCCCAGCCAGGAAGTGAGCATACTTTCCAAACTGCTCTCCATTGGAGATTTACGATTGTGACCTGCCATAAGTACACAGTACTCCCATACAGATAAAAAAACGCTACCATGCCCCTGTAACACAGGAAACCGGGATCATGATCACATAATATGTCATTTTGAAAGGTGCGATCAATCCCCGGAGCATCTGTTTGCCGCCGGCTTTGAACCGCATACAGCATACCAGCCCCAATCCGATGGGTAACCGTAAAATATTGATGACTTCCACGCCTGCCTTCAAAGCGGTTCTGCCCATGGCGGCTACCCCGCGCAAGATATAAGGCAGTACAGCCCGGGCGGTCTGAATGGCAATGGGGGCAAGAATGGCAACAGAGACAGGATCTATGGCCTCTGCTTTCTGCACAGGAGTGACCACAGCAAAAACTGTCAAAACAATTGTCAGGATCAGAAGATACCGTTTCATCTTTTTCTTTTCTGTTTCTCGCTCTTACAATAATATATACTGAAAACTAATATACACCCGCAAACCGTGAAAAAAAAGCCGTTCTTTGATTTTTTTCAGTTTTTCTTTTCCGGCAAAGCGTTATTTTACTGTACCTTCCGGTACCTGCTGTAAAAAATCCTCACAGCTGTTTACAGCAGAAGGTATCCCCATGATCGTCAATACATCCCCTTCCTGCAGTGATGTATCCCCTCTGGGGACTATGAATTTTTCATCCCGCCGGATCATCAGGATCAATGCCCCTTCCGGCAGTTTCAGTTCGGCAAGAGTCTGACCGTTACGGCTCGCAGGTACTTCCAATTCAATGGAATCAGAGGAGCTGTCCCCGGTCTCTTCAAAAGAAAGAGGCATACGCACTTTCTTTTTCAGAGGAGCATCCAGTTTCAAAAGTTTTGCAAGAGGCATAATGGTCATGCCCTGAAGCAGAACGGAAGTGATCACAATGAAGAATACGATGTAGAACAGAGCTTTTGTTCCCAAAGCATCCGGCATGGCAAGAAGAGGGAATGTAGCAAGCATGATGGGGGCACCTCCACGCAATCCGACCCAGGAGACAAGCAATCTCTCCCTGAAAGAAAAAGGACTTTTCCACATACAGAGAAATACAGCAAGCGGCCGGGCAATGACCATGAGAAATCCGGCAATGGCAAACCCGAACCATTTAGCCTCCCAGACCGCTCCGGGGGCGGCAAGACGCCCCAGCATGGTAAACAGAATGACCTGCATCATCCAGGCAAGCCCGTCATAGAATCTGCCTACTCCGTTATGGAACACAAATTTACTGTTCCCCATACAGATCCCTGCGGCATAGACCGCCATGAAACCGTTGCCGTAACAGAGTGAAGTCACCGAATAGGTGAGAAGGACGACTACCACAGCAAGTACATAGTATAATCCATTGTAATCAAAATCGATCTTGTTGTAGATCCATACGAAAAGCGCGCCGATCCCCACCCCCATCAATATACCAATGGTCATATCCCGGAAAAAGGTGGGGAGGACAAGCAGATAATCCAATACTGCGGGAGATAGTCCTCTGTTTGTTTCCATTGTCACAAGAGAGAGGAAAAAGAGTGTCAGAAACGCAGCCATGGGATCGTTGCTTCCGGATTCAAATTCCAGAAGCGGCTGCAGCTGTCCTTTGAGACTTACACTTTTTGAACGCAATATGGAAAATACTGCAGCTGCATCTGTTGATGAGATGATCGCACCGAGCAAAAGACACCAGGAGAGAGAAAAATTCAGGGAGGGAGCCGCATAAGAAACAAGTCCGTATGTGGCAAAGCCGGTAATGACCGCAGACAGAAGCACTCCCAGAGTGGAAAGAAGCGCGCCTGTCCGGAATACTTTTTTCACAGATTTCCAATCTGTATCAAATCCTCCGGAAAACAGAATGAATGCCAGTGCAATAGACCCTATATAGTTTGCAAGAACAGGACTCACCCCTTTTGTCATCTGGGCACTCTGGGCATCCGGAATGAGCGGGGTTGCCGTAATAAAGGAAGTGACCGTATCACTGCCCCACAACATCCCCACAGCAAGAAACAGAAGAAGGCAGGGCATATTGATCCTGCTGGAAAGTTTACTGGAAAGCAAACTTAAAAGCATCAACACCCCAAGCAGGGCAAGAATGATATATAACTCCATTTTTCATACCTCATTACAACTTTGATACAACCACAAAATCATTCCTTCCGGAAAACCGCCCGTAATTTATCATACAGAAAAAAAAAGTCAAGCCCCGGAAACGGGAAAATCAGGAAAATGCAAAAAGTCTTTTTGCATTCTCTGTTGTTATTTCCGCACACTCTTCCAGTGTGACTTTTTTCAGTACGGCAAGGGTTTCCGCTATAATGGGAATATACTTGCTGCGATTGGGTTTGCCCCGGTAGGGAACAGGGGCAAGATAGGGAGCATCTGTTTCCAGAAGCAGCCGGTCCAGAGGGAGGAAGCGGGCAAGCTCTCTGATATTTTCCGCTTTTTTGAAAGTCACCATCCCGCCGACCCCGAAATACCCGCCCAGATCCAGGAATTTTTCCGCCCAGGCAACCGTTCCGGCATAACAATGCAGATCAAAAAGACCTCCTTTTGCCGCATATTCCTTCAGAAGCGCATAAGTGATCTCATAAGCACGGCAGGAATCCTCTTTATCCCGGCAGTGTACGGTAACAGGCTTTTTCCATTCCAGAGCCTTCTCAAGAAAATATTGAAAGACCCGGATTTGTTTTTCTTCCGGGCCGCAG
>JAFVRL010000349.1 GCA_017504325.1 Lentisphaeria bacterium
CTTTTGAACATACGGGTGATCGTAAGCTGAGCGTGTTCCATGCCTTCCTGAAGGTATTTATTTTCATTGGGAAGAGGTAATATTTTCCAATTTTCCGTAATGTGCCCGGGAAAGACTTTTTCATACATATCCTCCCCATTGTATGTTCCGCGAAGTATAATGGACATGTGATTGACTCCGGCTGCAACAACATCCCATAATGGATCACATTCATTTCTCCCCAGTATTCTGGTGAGATCCCATCTGTGGTTGGAAAATCCGCCGCAGATCCCCAATGCCTTTATTTTTGTATTGGTATTGACCAGGTGGGAATAAACTGCCACAGGATTGGGAAAAAGAAGCATCAGAGCGTCAGGGCAATACTGTTCCATTTTTCTTGCGATGTTCAGGATCGTACGCCCCAGACGCAGGGAAAGAAATGCGCCATTTATGGAGAGATTATCTGTATAGATATAGCCGTATTTATTGGCGAGAAACATCGCCTGTGAATGGGTGGGCTGCCGTCTTGCCCCCATCGTAAGATACATGACATCCGTCCCCGGAAGGGAAGAATCCAGATCGTCGCTCCATACGACATTACAGTTTATATTCCTGTATTCGGGACAGGCGAGGATCAATTTTCCAACGGCTTCTGCACGGGATAATTCCCGGTCAATGAGGCAGATCTCCCCGTTTACGAAAAAAGCGGGTGCATTGGAAAAAATCCCTCTGATAATAGGGAGAAGACGCAGAGAACCTCCACCTAAAAAAGTTACTTTCATAATATTTTCCTTTTTATTTCCCGTTCAGTTTTACTTTATCCCTTGTAAGCACCACATAATCAATATAGAGTTTATTGGGGGATGTGGAACCTTTCACATAGGCTGGTCCTGTAAAACGGGCGGAAACATATACATGCCATTTGTTCCCCTCTTTGATCCCGTCGCTCAACTGCCAGACACCAACAAACGGGATTTGCAGAATCCAGCGGAACGCCCAGAAGAAAGAGCCCGGCTGAATATCGGCTCTTCCTACATAGATCCAGTGATATTTTTCATCCTGGTAAACTTTTTTATTACTGTTGTCCAGACTTTGTTTGGAAGCAAAGTCATATACTCCGAAAGAGGAAGGTTTGTATTGCTCATATTGGGCGGCAAGAGCCGGAGGAGGAATGGCCGCACGTTTTGCCGGAGAGGACGGATCATCTTCATAGATCACCTGATCCGGCTTGTGGGAATATTCCCGGAAATGAGGCCAGCCGTAAACAAAAATACGGTCTTTGGGAATATGCCTGAATTCAGCAGGAGTTTCCACAATGATCTGGGAAAGTTCAAATTCCCGGATCATTTCTTCCAGTCTTTTAAATACTTTCTTTCTGTGCTTTTCAGAGACCAGTGTTTTGATCCGTTTTTCCGCTATCTTTTTATACAGTGTAAAAAGTTCTTTTCTTTCTTTTCCTTTCAAAAGCCCCTGTTTGCGCAGTGCCGCACCGAGAATGATCATTCCATCCTGTTCCACATGGGTTCTGTATATGGTTCCGGGTCGGGTCTCTTTCATGGCTTTCTGCCATAATTCCAGAACAGGACGGATAAAATTACCAGTTTGATAAGAACGCTCCTTTATCTGCAATATCATTTTATTGGGTTCACTTTTTACCCCTTTACGGACTCTTGTAAGGATTTCTGTCATACTTTTTTCCGCCGGCCCGTAATAATGATGCATAAAGTGTTTGATAAGTTTTTCCGGCTCAAGGGAAGGGTCGATCAAAAGTCTTTTCCCCACATAATATTGCAAATCAAGAAAAAGCTGGGTTGCACCATAGATAATGACACCATCCTGCATTTCCGATATGTAACGTACAGTTCCTTTGGAATGGAAGTATTTAAGATCAGCAGCAAGAGAATCCACTACAGTTTCCAGACGGGGCGGCATAGTCGTACCCCCCATATTGTGATAAACCCACAAAGAGACTCCATGAGGGGTGACTTCAGTCCATCTTTCATATATTTTTCTTCTGGCGGTATTGAATTTTGAAGTAAATGGACGATAGAGATCTCCTCTGGAATAAAGATCACACCATTCACAAATAAGATTTTTATGAGGACGGAGGGTCTTGGGGACTTCTTCTGTGGATACATAGAAACTTGCACCGATCTTTATCTCCGGATATGTCTTGTTGATCTCCTGTACTACTGCATTGAGATAATGGATAATGAGAGCAGACTCATTTCCCTCCTTTTCTGTCAATTTTTTACAATCCGGACACAGACAGATAAAATCAGTATTGTCCAACTGACTTATTTTGTAAATAACAGGCCATTTTTCCTTTGGCAGTGCTGCCCGGTCTTTTTTGATATATTTTTTCAATGATTCAACGGTGATCTTTACAATATCCTTATTGGTCATACAAAGCTGGCTGCCCACATATTTGTTTTTCCCCAGAAATCTTTTCCCTTTTTCATTCATGGAAAAATATTCCGGATTGGTCTTGAAATATTTATCCGGATCAACAAAAAAGTAAAGATTGTGTCCGGCATTGTATTGGGTACATACATCATACTGGATCGTCCCTTTTATGGCGGATTCCCGGTTTCTTGTATTGAAAAGGCGTCTCTTTTCTATCAAATGCTGTGCATAATTTCTGTTGCCGCCGGCGATACCGTCATATATGGTACGGTGGAGAAATGCGGGCTTCCCCTGAATATAAAGGTCTTCCGGGATGAGCAGAAAAGTTTTCTCCGGAATAACTTCCACATCCAATGCCGGAAAGGATACTCCGGCAAATTTTTCCATCAGTTCATAAACTGCGTACAAACTTCCCTGATTACTGCCGCCTGCAAGAATGATTTTTTCGCCCGCCTTTTTAACAAACCATTCATCCGGATCAAATTTTGAAAAATCTGCTCCGGCTTTTTCTGCTTCAGGGGTTTTGCCGATAATGAAAGAGGGTGTCTTTACTGCTTTTGTATAAGGTTCCGGAGTAAATTTTACTTTTGTCATCTTTTCAAGGATATACCCAAGTTCTTTCGCGGCAAATTCCTGTCCTTTGGCGTAGTAGATTACTGGAATATTCTTTCCGCTTTTTACCAGCGGAAAAGAGATCTCCTTTGCCGGAACGGTTGCGGAAAGACCGAGAAACATTGTAAAGATCAAAAACATTTTTTTCATTTTATATATATCCTCCTGTATAAATTAAAAAGAGCCGGAAAAAGTACCGGGATCAAAGCCGGTAGCCATATAACCGGGAATATCACTTGCTTTGCCCAGAATTCCTACACGTTTGTTTTGCATTTGGCGGCAGTTATATTGTGCAACATGACCGTCCAGAAAGGCACAGTTGGTATAACCTTTATCCAGTCTTAATGCTTCACTTTCTTTTACATTTCCCATTTTTCGTACGGGTTTCACGCCGTGCCGGTAGGAAAAATGCCCTGAATTATAGAGATAATTTGATCCGGAACGCTGGGCATCCGCAGAATTAAGAATAAGAGAAGGGATCTTCATCAGAGACATTTTTCTGGTTTTGGCAATCGTGGGAAGAATAGAAGCAAGTCCACTGTGTCCGGAAAGAGTATTATTCAATGTGTAATGCGTATAAGGGGTGGTTTCATCCTCGGCGGTATATTGGTAATTGTCTGAAAAACGGTAAGGTTCAGCAGGACATACAAGAGTTCCGCGTGTCTGTTTCAAACCGTAAAAGGCAATACCGTAATTCTGTCCCTGATTCGTTTGCGGTTTACCGTCAAGATTCTTGCCGGTAAGGTAAGTGAACCATTGACCATGCGGGTGCCCAAAATTGTTGTAAGGAGTATGAGCAGGCAGCAGCCATTCCTTATTGTCATCTGTGTACATGGCAAGTGCGGTCTGAATTGTCTTTAAATTGTTTTTGCAGGCAATGGAATGAGCCATATTTTTAGCCCGTGTCAATGCGGGAAGAAGCATCCCTGCAAGAATGGCGATTATCGCAATGACAACCAGTAGTTCAATCAAAGTAAAATTTTTACATTTTGAAACAGTCATTTCAATCTCCTGATTCAGGTTTGTTAAATGTCCATATATTACTGTTTGGGATATGAAATCCAATCGGCATCTCCTTTGACCATATCCGGTGAAACTCTTTTGACGGTTATTCCCTCTTTTTCCAACTCTATACGTTTTACAAGATCGATGATTCCTCCTGACTGATTATATGGTTTTAGAAATGATTTTACTGTAAAAAATATCAAAAAACGCCGGAAAATATTGATTTTTTTACTTCTGTAATGTATATTTTACCACTGAATAATAAAAAATAAATGCTTAAAAAGAAAAAAGAAATACGAAAAAACGACATGGATAAAAAATCTTTACAGGAAAAATTTTCTTTCTTCACCAATCAGGATGTGTTACGGCCTGATATCCGTTTTCTTTCCTGGGGGGCATATAAAGTGGATGCCTGGGATTATCCCGATGTGTATCAGTCCTGCTGGATACTGCATTATAATATCACGAGGGGATTACAGATAAAAATCAATGGAAAAGAATTTTCCCCGGGGCCGGAAAAAGTATATATTTTTCCTCCATTCACCCGTTTTTCCGGTTATATGAAGAAACCTTTTTATCAGTTTTTTGCCCACTTTCATATAATAGAACCATTGAAAAAAATGAAACAGGAAATGATTACTCTCAATGCCTCATATATAAGAGAGCCATTGGAAGAGCTGGTAAAATATACGGCAGATTTTGAAATGAGAAGTATTGTATTACATAATATTATTCAAATGAGTTATACAAGGATCCCCAAAAAATATTTTTTGCCGGATAATAAAAATCTGATCGATCCGCGGATCAATGCCATTTTAACTTACCTCGACCGGAACCCGGCTCTCAATCACCATGTGAAAGATCTTGCAGAAATGGCAAAAATGTCTGAAAAACACTTTCACAGATGCTTTCTTGCCTCAACCGGAGTCCATCCTAAAGATTATATTCAGCAGAAAAGATTGAAATATGCAAGGGATCTTTTAAGTCAGACAGATAAAAGTATCGAAGAGATCGCAGAATGTGCATCTTTTGCCAACAGATATCATTTTTCACATGCATTCAAGAAAAATTATCTTTTTTCACCCGGCGAATATAAGAAAAAATACGGTTTGAATAAGGGGAATAAATAAGTTTTATGCTCTGCGAAACAGGAAAATTTCCATTCAATGGATAGGACTTTTGCAGTAACTCTTCTCCTATGGAAACACATTTCCCCCTCCTTCCCTCTCCGTACACATCCGTACCCTCCGTACACATCCGTACACATCCGTACACATCCGTACACATCCGTACCTCTCCGTACACCTCCGTACCTTCCGGGCAAAAAAAAAGCCCGACTTTAGAGAATCGGGCTTTAAAATAAAAAAATCCGGCATCGAACTACTTTCCCACACTCTGATGTGCAGTATCATCGTCGCGAGGCCTCTTAACGATCGTGTTCGGGATGGGAACGTGTGTTGCAAGCCTGCTATAGACACCGGAAA
>JAFVRL010000350.1 GCA_017504325.1 Lentisphaeria bacterium
ATTGGCTCCATGTGATCTGGCACATTCAATGATCCTGTTGCGCATATCATTTACTGTATTGCTTGCGGTGGATGCTGTCGCGGAAAGTGACCCCACCTTTTCAAGTTTATCCGGGGGAAGGGGAAGTTTTGCTGAATTATACAAAACCGCGATACGGGCATCCTCCGGCAGAGCCTGCAGAGTCTTTCCCGTATATTCCACCCGGATACAGCCTGTGGAAAGCAGCAGAAAAAGTCCGCAGAAGAATAAAACATGATTTTTCCAATTATTTTTTTCCATTTTTCACCTCGTCTTTTTTGCAGTATCAGATGATTTATTTATTCAGATATACCCGTGCCACCCTGGGGGACAGTGCGCAGAGGATCTCGTAAGGATGTGTTTTCTTGATCTCCGCCCAATCATATACAGAGACTGTTTCCTTTCCATCTGTTCCCAGAAGTGTTACTTTTTCTCCGGTTTCCGGAATATTTTGCTCTCCGGCAAACTCCTGAAGACTGATGGCGGTATAATCCATGGAGATCCTGCCCAATATTTTGCATTTTTTTCCGCGGAACAGCATACTGCCGCAATTGGAAAGTGCCAGAGGGACCCCGTCTGCATATCCGGCGGCAACAAGTCCCACAAGAGTATCCTCTTCCAATGTATGCGTTCTGGAATAGCCCACGGTACTGCCTTTTTTCATCCATCTTACTGATGCAAGACGGGAAACAAGTTTCATTGTGGGGGTGAGGGGGACGGTCCGGGGACCGTCATCATAAAGCCCATGCAGGCAAAGTCCGATCCTTGCTCTGGTGAATGGGCTTTTTCTCACAAATTCACAACTGTTCATACCGGGGGAGTTGGAAAAATGGATATGTTTGAATGTAATGGAACGCTTTTCCAGTTCAGAAAGAACCAAAAGAAATTTCCGTTCCTGTTCTCTGTTCAATGCCGATTCATCCCCTTCTCCTGCAGCCGGCAGATGGGAAAATATCCCGCAACAGGAAAGATTGGGATATTTTATGATTTCCGGGATCTTCTGCAATGCCTCTTCCGGAGTCATACCGAAACGCCCCATTCCTGTATCCAGTTTGAAATAGCACTCTACCGTTTTATTTTGTTTCACAGCTTCCCGACTGATCCTTTCTGCTGTTTTTTCATCGGCAATGGCAAGAATAAGATCGTGTTCCACGGCGATGGGCAATTCAAAATCAAAGACTGCCCCGAGGATCTGAATCGGTTTTTCATATTTCAGAAGGGGGATGGCTTCCGCCAGACAGCTTACCGCAAAACCGTCCACATTCACCTTCAGCAATGCTCCAGCCACTTCTTCCGCACCGGTTCCATAGGCATCCGCTTTGATTACGGCAAAGACCTCCATGCCGGAAAGATATTTTTTGATATTTGTATAGTTTTCCCGTACAGTATTCAGATCTACGAGTAATGATGTTCTGTAAATATTGTTTATATCGTTTATATTGTTTGTCATTGTTTGATTCCGGTGGATGTTTTTTTGTTATTTGATTTATTGTCACTTTTTATTGTTGGTTTCGGTTCGGGATTTTTTGTTGTCTTTTGCAGATTTTTGCTTTTGCCTGCACGATTCTCTCTTTTTCCGGTATTCGTCTCCGGTTTTTCCAGAGAAAAATATTCTTCCAGAAGAAGTGCTTTGATTTGAGCGCGGATCTCCTGCAGCTCTTCTTCCGGTATTTTATTGCCGGTTTTGTCGATACGGGAACGCAAACGCCAGACTTTGTTGACTGTTTTCAATATCCCTTCCATATCTTTGGAGGATAATGTTGTACGCATAAAACGGCTTTGCCATGGTTCTTTCAAAAAATATTTTTCCCCCTGATATGTATAAACAAAAAGATCATCTTTACGGGAATAAAACCAGATCATTCTGTAACAGTTTGCCAATTCTTTATCAATGGATTTTTTAGTGCTTGCGGTCAAAGAGGCGTTTTCCCTGACCTTTTTCCACATGAGCCGTATTCTTTCAAGGGAACGGCGGATCTTTTTTTCCTCTTTCGGATTGATGTTTTTCCGGGCGATCCCTATCTGGAGATACTCTTCCCTGTCCTCCAGATATTCTTTGATATAACTGTCCATGTTGTTGAAGTTGCGCCTTTCCCGCAGTTCTCTTGCCGCATTCTTGAAGTCATTTGCAGCAAAAGTTTTTCCGCTGAAAAATACAAGAACAGTGAAAAAAATAAATACTCTTACTCTGGTGAAAAGCACAGTCATGGCCTTTTTCCTTCAGACTCATTTGTCCAGATATGGTAGATCTTGGGGATCATATACTTGATCACAGCCGCCGCCGGAACCGCAAAAATCATACCGGGAATACCCGCAAAAAGTCCGCCGAGAAGCACAACAATGATCGTTTCCAGTATGGATAGACCAATGGAGCCTCCGACAAGATTCGGATAGAGAATAAGCTGTTCCAGTATCCCGTTCACCAGCAGATACACACACAATACCCCGATAAGTGTTGCCGCAAGATGTGCTTCACAGAACGCTATGCATATCCCGATCGTAAGGGTAATACAGCCGGCAAGACCGAGGACTGGTAATAATACTGTCGTACTGGAAATCA
>JAFVRL010000351.1 GCA_017504325.1 Lentisphaeria bacterium
GATAGATGGGGGAATCATCACTCAGAACGACGACAAGTTCCCCTTTCTCATTGTAAGAGGAAAGCAGACAGCCCCTGCTGGCTTTGAAAGCTGGTTCCGGTGCAAGATACGCAAAGATCTCCTTCATTTTTGCACGCATATTGGTACTCAAAGCATCCTGTCCGTGGTTGTAATTACTGCGGAAGGTGGCTCTGCGGACAACGGTAGGCGGCACATTGATAAAGACACATCTTGTACCATTGGCATTTTCCTTTGCAAAAATGACCTCTCTATCCATCTCTTTTCCGGCGGCTTCCGCGCCGTAAAGGATACAGGAAGCATCTTTACCTATATACTTTGTACCGCAAAGTTTATGGGAGAAATCTTCCCCGTCCAGATGCCCGAGTTTCCGGAATCCGGCAGGATCTTTTTCCACCCCGAAGAGATCTTCCAGACCGCAAACTTCTTCAAAGCAGAGAAGATTGATCCCTCTTTCCGCAGCTTTACGGATGGAATCAATGATGCTTTTGGGTGTTCCTTCCACAATGGGAGGAAGAATAAGATATTCCGCCATATCCTTTGTGATGGAATCCAGCTGGGAGAAGTCTGTAATGACAGGCGTGATCCTTCCGTCATTGCTGTTGCGTTCAAAGGTGTAGGCAAGAGCTTCTTCCGCCGTATTGCAAACATCGGCAGCATCAAAGGAGAATCCGATCCCCTCTACATGGAAGGAACATTCTTCTTCATAGTAATCCTTTCTGCGCCGGATCTGTTCCAGATCCAGGAGCATGAAGGGGGAACGGGGGGCTTTTTTCGGTTCATTGCGGATCATTTTGCCCCAGGCATAGATAAACTCTTCCAGAGAACGTTTTTCCGCATTACGGCAATGGAATCCATAGTCTGTCCAGTATTTATAGGAACCGTTTTTATACTGGGGAGTACCATAGGTAAACTCATAAACGATCCTTCTCTGGTGTTCGGGAGCCAATTCTGTTGTGGGAATGGGATGAGCCTGATAGACTGCGCCGTCATGGCAGCGGCCCCAGCCGGTATAGTAGATCTCCGGATACATATAGCGGCTGTAAGAGTAGTAATAATCGTAGGAAGATACATAGAGAGCAGGTCTGCAAAGGGGATAATCACAACTGAAGTGATAATCTTCCATAAACCAGAAAGAACCGTTTTTCCGGATCCGGGGATCTTTTTCAATGGGGGCGGAAACATGCCGGAGCATATATGCCGTCTTGTATTTCTGGGCATAGATGGGACACGGCCCGTAGGAAGCACGTGCCGCATCAGGATTGAGACTGTAAAGATAATCCACAAAATCCTGGGTACTTTTTTCTATGACGGGCTGGGCGTAATCGATCAATTCATCCCAGCAACTTTCCACAAGATCCTTGATCTCCTCATTAGCCAGAGCTTTATCTTCTGCAAGATATTTGTCAATAAGTTCCAGAGTAACGATTTTCAGAGCGGGCTTCTTTTCCGCCACAAAATCCCTTATGATCTGCAAAAGATTTTTTTTGCAGAACCCGTTGGAGCCGAAGTCATAACGGGTACCATAGGAAACGGTATGGGGGGTGCCGCCGAAGAAGTCTGCTTTCCGGATAAGATTCTGATTGAAACTGCTGTGCATATCCGGGTCGTTACAGTTTCTTCCCCAACTCCAGACAAACCATTTTCTCTGATAAAGCTTCACCAGATCCTGTATCTCATAAGCCGTTCCCACAGCAGGAAGCCATGTTCCGCCGTAATAATAGTGAGCGCATCCGCCATATTCTGAACAGGGGTCAAAGGCAGATGTTTCAATATATTTTGTTTCATTGGGCATGGAGAAGATTTTGGGAAGCCGGGAGGCTTCAACAGGTCCAAGACCGTTGGGATCAGTATTGAGAACATCAAAAATGGTCTTTTCCCTGCACAATTCCATAGTTCCCGCCATAAGGGAAGTATGCATGTGCCATACGCCCACAGAGGGGGTCTTGTTCAAAGTGACTTTGAAAGTAACTTTTCCGATACCGCCGGGAAGATCTTTACTTTCCACTTTTTCAATGGTGAAACTGCCGTCATCCAATGCTTCATCATAGCAGGAAGTAAAGGAACACTGAAGAGAAAGTTCTTCAGAAGAGAGATCCTTTTTGCGGAAATATTCATCAATATAGAATACCACCTTTTCATCATCAAAGAAGTAATGCTGTTCTTTTGCAAACTTCAACGCCTTATCCCTTCTGGGAATGTCAGAAGGGATCATGGAAACGATCTTTTTATCTTCCGGACTTCTGAATGTAAGAGCGGCAGAATTCTTGTAAAGGGAATTTCCTTCAAAGATCAGATTGCCTTCCTTATCCCGGATCTGTTCATAGGGACCATTTTCCACAAAACGGAAAGGAGTATTGATCGCATATTCATACCCGGCAGCAAGAATGTAATCCTGCGGAAAATCAGGGAAAACAATATCAAATGTAAAGGGCCAGGGAATTTCTTTTCCGGAATACAGGACATTCATTTTGCGGTCATAAAGAAATTTTGTCCCGTTATAGAAAAAGATATTTTCATACAATTTTCCGTTTTCTTCAATACGGATATAGGGGGAAGTAAGTTTTTCCCCGATCCTGCCCCATTCACTGCCGCCGGTTTCAATTCGTTCACCGCGATCCATGACCGTACCGGAAAGGATCCCCTGACAATGCACCTCTCCTGTACTGTAACGGGAAAGTACTACTTCATAATCAATGGGGGTATCAAATCCCTGTACACAGCCGATACGGAATTTATGACGGGCAAATTCTGTCTTTTCCGCTTCATCGGGGGAAGTAAGTTCAATATGTTTGAGAATAAGGATCTCACTGGGAGCAAAGGTCATATTGAAGCCGATTTTACCTTTTTCCGGCATGGAGGCATCTTCCGGAATGTCAAAAGAAACATCTTCATTGAAGATCTTTACATTTCCTTTATTTCCTTCCACTTTCAGAACAAGGGAAGAGTTTTCCTTTTTGCTGAAATCGGGAAGTGCCTCATCCTGTCTTGTAAAAATATCTTTCCCGTCAAGAATAAAGTGAAGAATATGTTTCTGATCCCAGACGAATTGCAGTTCATGACCTTTTTTGGAGGGGACATCCCTGCGGAACACAACAACAAAGCCCACACCGAATTCGGCTTTGAGATAGGTAAGCTCAAAATCCAGCTTCAATTCAAAATCCCGGAGAAGGGGAGTAGCCAGATCGTGATAATTCCCGTCCATAAGGATATGGTAGAACCCATCCTCAAGGATGCCGCCGTGATTGTGGGAATAGATGGAAACTTTTTCCACATTGATCTTGTAGGGGTGATTTTTTTCGTTGTACTGTGAAAAATCTTCCAGAAAATGAAACGCCATTTTTTTGATTCCTTCTGTTGTTTATGGATGTTGCGTACTTGGAAAGAAAATCCGCCGGCAGGAAAAATCCTTCTACCGGCAACACTGAAAGAATATAATTGTATCTATGTATTTTTCAAGTAAAAAAAAAGAGAATGATCTATATTTGCATTTTATTTTCACTTTTATCCCATAATTTTTCAAAAAACAGGTATTTTCGCCATATTTGAGCGGGAGAAAATTGGATTTTGAAAAAGTGATTTTGTCAGATTTTCATAAGCAGACAGTATGAGTGAAATATCATAGCGGAGAATAAAAAAGCCCCA
>JAFVRL010000352.1 GCA_017504325.1 Lentisphaeria bacterium
AGACATTTACGCGTTTAAAGGCAAAACGGCTTGCTTTATTGCAACTGTAATGCTAAAGTAAACTCCGGCAGATCAGTTGAGTGCCGGTTCTTTTGCAGCAGAAAGTATTATCTGAAACAAGGAAAAAGTCAAATCTATGCAAATAAAATGTCCTGTTTGTCATAATCCTGTACAAATCGCGGATCATCATACGGCAAGTCATGCGGTTCAATGTCCGTCCTGCCGGAAGAACTTTTTTCTTGCCGGAGATCTTGCCTTCCGGTACGGGATCCAACTGCCGCCGTCGGAAACCTCCCGGTACAGAGTGGCTTGTCCGTACTGTAATCAGCACTACAATCTTACGACCCCGCCCATGTATAATCTGCTGGGGTGTATGAAATGTCTGAAACATTTTATTCTTCCCTGTCCGCCCTCCCCGGCGGCATCTGTACCGCTTCAGAATACAGCACAAGTTCCACAGCGGAATACCATACCCGGTCCGGCAACTCCCGCGCCCTCGCGCATCGTTCAGACGGATGAAAAAATTTCTGCGGTTCCGGCGCAACCGCAGAGTATCACCCGGCAACTGGCTCCAGTTCCCCTTGCTGTTCCCAAAGTGCCGCAACAGGATATGCCCCCTGCAACAGAAAATTCCAATGTCCTTGCCGGAAAATTCCCTCCGCCGCTGCAATTGAAACAGATATCCCCCAGCGCACCGACAGCCCGGATCAAAGTGGAACCCAAAGAACCGGCAGAGGTCACACCTCCCCGCGTCCGTATGACCGTCCCCCGTCAAAGGGTCTCTCCGGCAATGGGGAATAATACAGTTGCCCCTCCTCCGCCGTTTTTTCAGGATTCTACGCAAAGCTCCGGCAATTATTCCGGTCAGGAAAAAACAGAAGAACCTGACGGAATGCCGCAGAATGAGCCGGATCAGAAAATACGCCGTCTCACGGGAAATATTCTCTGGCTTTTTCTTGGCGGACTTGTCACTGCCGTCATCACAACGATCTACGGCTGTATTTTCTGCATTACTGTTATCGGCATACCGTTGGGACTGCAGTTGTTCAAAGTCGCCAAATTGTATCTTTCCCCATTCGGAGCAGAGATCCGTACAGCAAATGACCAGCAGGTGGGATGTCTCGCCACAGGCGGCAATATTCTGTGGATCCTGCTTGGAGGCTGGCTTACTGCGTTGGGCAATCTGCTTATAGGCGGGCTTCTTTTCTGTACCGTTATCGGGATCCCCTTTGCCATGCAGTATTTCAAACTGGCAAAACTTGTCCTCGCACCATTTGGTAAGGAGGTCCGCTGGAAGGCAAATATAAAGGAGCTGATCACCTGTATCCTTATTGTGTTTCTTCTGGAATTTGTGATCCTTCCGGCAGTAACAAGTGTTATCAGAAAAGCAGTCGTCAATGCCGTTATACGCACTGAAAAAAAGTATTCCGCCCCCTCTGCCGGTGAAGAGCGTCCTTCTTTCAACCGGCATCTTTCCGTACCGGATATCGAAGAGGAATAAGGAAGATCTCCGGCAAAAACTTTTTACGGCCCCCCTGCCCGGATCTCCTTCTGTTTCCGACAGCAGGCAATTCCGTCATATCCGGCGTCTGCCTTTTGCTTCTTTTCAGCGTTTTACATGGGCAAGGCGGAGCCAGGCATTGGATCTGTACCGCAGACAGAAGCCTGTGATACGCACAGTCCAGTCCAGGATCATGGCGATCCATACCGCCAGTACGCCGCTATGGATCCAGCCGGCAAAGAGATAACTGCACCCCACTCTCACGATCAGCATAGAGCCGACGGAAATAAACATCGTGACCCTGACATCGTTCATGGAACGCAAGACATTGGGAAAGACGAAGGAACTTGGCCACATAAGCATTCCCAGACCGTTATGGATCAATATAAGATAAAATGCCAGCTGCCTTGTTTCCACATCGATCTTGCTGAAACACGACAGAAAAAGGGGAGTCAATGAAAGAACCAGGATACTCCACAGAATATGACCTGTATATGCCCACCCCATTATTTTCTTTACATAAAATCTTATCTGCTTTTCATTTCCCGCGCCCACAGCCCTGCCGATAACGGTAACTGACGCCAGACTGAACACAGTACCGCAGACGCAACCGAAAATATCGAGAGTATTCGCTACGGCATTTGCCGCAATTTCCCGCGTTCCGAAAGTGGCGATCAAACCCAGTACAAGAACTCTGCCGAACTGGAATACACCATTTTCAATACCTCCGGGAATCCCGATAAAAAGAATTTTTTTCACAAATTGCCAGGATATACGGAAGCCTTTTTTGAAATCTATGAAAATTGTCTGTGAATGGTCTGTGATCAGATAAAGAATAGATGCCATAGCTACAAAACGGGCAAATAAAGTAGCGTATGCCGCTCCGGCAACCCCCATTCTGAAATGATAAATGAGCAGAGCATTGCCGATAACATTCACAATATTGCAGATAAAGGAAAGAAACATGGTTGTCTTTGTCCGGTTCATCACCCGGAACAGAGCAGCACATCCGCCATAGACCGCAACAAAGGGGATGGCAAGGAGCGTGATGCGGAAGTAACTCAATACCGCTGTATGCACATCTTCTGCAAGATTTCTGTAGAATATGCGGATGATGTCGGTCAGAAAGATTTCGCCGAAAAGAAAAACGGTCAACCCGGTACATAAAACAACGGCAATAAGCTGTTTGGCACTTTCCCTTGCTCTCACAAGATTACCCGCCCCCAGATATTGGGATGCCACGACCGCCCCGCCGGTAGCA
>JAFVRL010000353.1 GCA_017504325.1 Lentisphaeria bacterium
AGGGAAGATCCAGCTTGTTCCCGATCACGAGGTTTCCCGGAACGGCAGGATCATAACCTACCGGAATTTCTGCGGAGAACTCTGGGACTTCCCCGATGTGGAAGACGGGGAATAAGTACGGAAAAAGCCGGATTTGTTCAATAAGGCTGATCCTACTCTCAACCCCAGAACTCTCTTTCCAGTTCCGCAAGCTCTTTATGAAGAGCGGCAAAACCTTCTTTATCCGGGCTGAAGACAAGTTTTTTCATCTCTTCCACGCCGTCAAGTCTTTCTTTATAAGGACGGTGGATGAAGGATTCATACTGGGGATCCATATCCCCTGTGGCAAGAGCTTTGAAAAGAAGATCCGCTTCCTTTCTTCTCAACATATCATGTTTTTCAAAATAATTTTCCCGCAGGAAGTGATAGAAGGTAACCCAGGATAAAGTTCCGGTGGTACGGGGAAACTCGCCTGCAAGGAAACTTACCGCCACATTCTGATTGGCAAGAAGAGCATTTTTCAGACTGGAAAACTCATTTTTCCCGGCAAAAATCACGGTCTGGTTCTTTGCAATCCCTTCCATTCCGTGGGAATCGGTATTGCCCATGGCAGGGAAGTAACGACCCGCTTTCAGGCAGAGATCCATATACATGGCGTGACTTTCCTCCACATTGCGTTTCCCGTCGCCAAAGACTTCAATAGCATCAAAAAGACGGTTTTCCAATACATAATCCCGGATGGCGGGAGGCAGGAAAAGTCTGCTGTTGGGCCGCCAGAAAGGATGACAGAACACATTTACCCCCCCCGCTTCATGCACAAGATCATGGATCACATGATAATTTGCCGCAAGGTGGCGCATGAAATGATCTTTATAGGCAGGTACTTTGGCAAGATAGTGATTATAGATGGTATCGTACTCTTTCTGTCCTTTGAAAAGACGCCAGGAGATCCCCTTATTACCGCCGAAATTCAGATTGTGGATGGTGTGCAGATCAGGCAGATGCACTTCTTCTGAAGGATACACCTGAAAGGAACTTCCACACTGCTGAATAAAATCCATTGCTTTCAGGGCGGGAAAATGCTGTTTGTGATCGGCGATCCCGATAAAATCCATACCCAGAGAACAGTTTACTGCCGCATAATATTCCGGACTCAGATACTCCTTCTGGTGACAACAGCCGGAAAAACCGCTGTGCAGATGGGTATCCCCTTTGAAAGGACGCAAAGAAAGATATTTTTCCGGCATGGAATAGATACGGAACTCCACAAGGATCCGTTCCCCCATGCGTACCCGGAAGGTGTTTTCCCCCTCTCCGGCAAAAGGATAGGTAAAACGCAAGACTCCGTTTTCATCAATGGAAGTATTATGGATCTCTTCAAAAGGAGGTCTTCCCATATCAAACTGATTACCGCAGGTATAGCCGGGAAGATCCTCATTGGTGAAAAGTCCGTCCGCTCTTACGCTGTCAACAATGATCTCCCCTTTGAAATTCCGCAAATCCGAATGGGGAAATCTCCCTCTGACCATAATTTCCCGTATTTTATCTGTTGCAACGATACGGGGGGAAATGTAATAAAGATCTTCTTTCATGTTTCCTTTCCTTTCAGAAGTGATATTGTTTACGATACAATATATCCTGAAAGAAAAGTTTTACAAACAGAAAAAAAGATTTTATGGTCTTTTTTTCAGAAAAGGAAGCATATCCTGCCAGATGTGTTTCCCGTCGTAGGGTTTCCCATCTTCCGCCGGAAGATTTTTTACCAGACCTGCTGCCAGATACATACCGGTAAATCCGGCAAGTACATCCGCCGCAAAACGAGCCCAGAACAGCCCTTCCAGATTGTTGAAATACAAAGCAATGAAGGAGAAGGGCAGAAGAAGTCCGATCATACGGAACCCATTGAGATAAGCGGAGATCCGGGGATGACCGCATCCGGTGAAGAAGAAGCCGGAATATCTGTGGATCTCTGTAGCCCAGAATCCCCAGGGAATGATCCGCATACAAGTTGCCATGATCTTCCGTACCTCCGGATCCGGGGAAAACTGTTTCACAAGCAGATCAGCAAGGAAGAAATAGATGACCGCCATAACCAGCAGGAAGAAGAAAGCAAAAAGGAAGGAAAAGCGTTTGCACTCTCTGATCCTGCCGTAGAGTCTTGCCCCGAAATTCTGTCCAACCATAGGCATAAGGGAGATCCCCAACGCCATGGGAAATACAAAGGCAAGCATCTCCAGTCTTGCTGCCGCCGCTGTCGCCGCAACCGCCGCATCCCCGAACTTTGCCGTGATCCAGGTGATGACAAAAGAGCCGAGAGGCATCATCAGCATCCCCAGAGAAGAGGGAATGGCATATTTGATAATGAGAAGCCACGCCTTATTCATGATTTTCCATGCAGGAACTTTCAGTACAAACAATCCCTTATGATGAAGCACAGTCAGCGCAACTGCTGCAGAACAAGCCTGGGCGATCACCGTAGCAAGTGCCGCACCCCGCATCCCCATTGCCGGAACCGGCCCCCAGCCGAAAATAAAGAGAGGGTCAAGAATGGTATTGAGGACAAGTCCCGCCACCATAAGAGTACTGGCAGTACGGGAATAGCCGGAGGAGATGAGAAGATCATTGCCGGTCAAGCCCACAAAGGCGGTCACACATCCCAGGAACCATATATCCATGTACTCCTTTGCCAGCGGCAGAGCCGCTTCAGAAGCATTCATCATCCGGATGAGAGATTCTGAAACAAAAAGTCCGCAAATCCCTGCAACAAGAGAGATCACAGTAATAAGAGCGAGCCCGGAAAAGATGAGATTGGTTGCCTTTCCATGCTTGCCGCCCCCCAGACTTTGGGCGGAAGTAGCCATTACCCCAATGGTAAGACCGCGGAAGAAGCACCCCACCAGCATGATAATGGGCATGGTGAATCCCATTGCCGCCATGGGGATCTTCCCCAGATTGCCTATAAAGTAGGTATCCACAATATTGTAACCGGACATGGCAAGAGTTCCGGCGAGCATGGCAAAGCCGGTTTTCAGCATTGTACCGCCAATGGAACCTCTGGTGTAATTGCTTTTTGTTTTTTTCGTGTTTGCTGTCATTTTTCAATCATCATCATATTCGTTAAGCTGGCTGTCAAAATAATCTATAAAGGCATCCTCAATATCCTGTGCCGCCATGGGCTTCAGAAAATCTGTATAGTCCGGGTGTTCCGTTTCTTCCGGAAGTTCTGCAAGAAATGCCGACGGTCTCTCCCTGACATATTCATGGAATTTGAAACGCTTTTTGGCAAAGGTAATGAACAGCTGCTGCTGTGCCCTTGTGATGGCTACATAAAAGAGGCGTCTTTCCTCTTCCAGCCCTCCTTCACTCAAAGCTCTTTCATGGGGGAAGGTATTGTGTTCCAATCCTACAAGAAATACAACCGGAAATTCCAATCCTTTGCTGGCATGGACTGTGGAAAGGATGGTGCCGTCATAGTCATCGGAATCATCTGTTCTGTCAGAATCATCCAGAAGGGAATAGGATTCAAGGAAGTCGTTAAGCGTACACTTTCCTTCCAGTTTTCTTTCATATAATCCCATGAAGGTAAGGAACTCAAAAACATTTTCCTGCCGTTTTTCCGCTTCTTTCATGTCCTTGTAGATCTTCTGCATCCCGTTGAGATAACCTATCTCTACAAGGTACTCCCGGGCAATGATGGCAATGGGAGTTCCCTGCGGGTCAGCAAAAAGTTCCCTGTATTTATTTATGACGGAGATGAAATTGCGTACAGAAGACGCGGCAAGGGAAGAAAGGTGTTTCCGGCACTCCTCTTTTTCCATACAGGCAAGGATACTGCTTTTTTCCTGTTTCTGCATCTCCCGCAAGGTGAGAACAGCTTTGTCCCCCAGTCCTCTGGGAGGTACCGGCAGAACACGCAATACACTCTGATCGTCCCGGGGATTGACGATGAGCTTGAGGTAACTTGCCGCATCCTTCACCTCTTTTCTTTGCAGAAATTCCTGACCGCCAATGATCTTCGGCCGTATGCCCCTGCGTTTCATTTCCAGTTCAAAGGAACGGGAAAGATGGTTGGAACGGTAAAGAACCGCAAAATCACTGTAATTCATATCCGGATTCATTGCCCGGATATTTTCAATAGTGTCCACAATGAATTTTGCTTCTTCATCCCCGTTTTCAACCGCAAAGACTTTAACGCTTTCCCCTTCGCCTTTTGCCGACCAGAGATTTTTGTCATATCTTGTACCATTCTGACCGATGACCGCATTTGCCGCACGGAGAATGGCATTGGTGGAACGGTAATTCTGTTCCAGTTTGATCTCCTTTGCTCCGGGAAAATACCGGGGGAATTCAAGGATATTGGCTACTTCCGCTCCGCGCCAGGAATAAATACTCTGGTCATCATCCCCCACCACACAAAGGTTCATCTTTTCCCCGGCAAGTTTCTGAATGATGAGAAACTGTGCTGTATTGGTGTCCTGATATTCGTCGATAAGCAGATAGTGATAGATGTTCTGCCATTTTTCCAGGGTTTCCGGATGTTCCTCAAAGATCTTCAACGTAAGGAGCAATATATCATCAAAATCCAGAGTATTCTGCAATTCCAGCATTTTCTGATAACGCTCATAGACTTTTGCCATATCCTCTTCCCGGGAATAATCCGGAGCGTCATTAAGGGCATCCTCCGGAAATTTCAGACGGTTTTTCATTCTGCTGATATACCCCAGGATCTCCGGTGTGGCAAGTTCGTCTTTGGCAAATCCCAGCTCCGCCGCCGCCTGACGGATCAAACTGGATTGGTCGGAATCATCCGCAATACTGAAAGAGGAGTTGTAATGCCCGGCAAGATGGATCTCTTTGCGTAATACCCGTACACAGAATGAATGGAATGTTCCCAGCGTCACTTTGGCAGCGAGACGGGGATCTATAAGGGAATTGAGTCTTTCCCGCATCTCTTTTGCCGCTTTATTGGTAAAGGTCACTCCGAGAATGGATGACGGGGGGATCCCCTGTTCGATCATATAGGCAATGCGGCAGGTGATGACCCTTGTTTTGCCTGTTCCTGCTCCTGCAAGAACAAGAAGCGGGCCGTCAATGGTCGTGGCGGCATCTTTCTGCTCGGGATTCAGAGATTCAATAACAGAGGACATGAAAAAAACTCCGGAAATAAAAGGGAAAAGGAAAGAACACCCCAATGGATGATCTTTCCCTGAATATTATCGGATAAGACTCTTTTTACAGAGCAGCATCTTCCACAGCGTAATCAAAATCGCTTCCGTTCCAGAGAGCGGCAGCGGCAGTCACCGGCTTTTCAAAATCGGCAAAAACGCCTTTACCGATCATGTAGGAAGTAATATCTTCCGCTGTTGCAGCGGAAAATGCTTCATCCACATTCTGAAGGGCGGGAGCATTTTTTTCATAGGTGGAAAGATAATAGATCTTGCCGGGTTCCAGATCAATGGAACGGACAAGAAGAGCGTCTTTCCGGACGATCCCCATCATGGCAATGCCTTTTGCCGCATCAACTGCGGCAGCGATACGGGGAGTATCCAGAGAGTCTTTTTCATAATCCATTGCCATAAGTCCCAGAGCAAAAGCATCTCTCAAATTCATGCCGGAGATGACTTTTTCAATAATGGGATCGGTCTGGGAGCCGTTGGTGGCAAGCGCAATGCTTCCGCAGAGACGGACGCAGTTATAGGCAATATAGGGATTTTTGGCAAGGTCGGCTTCGTGACCGGCTCTGGGCAGGATGGAGATGGTCTTGCCAGTGATCTTTGCGGTACGGTTGGGGAAAGAACGGGAGGATACACGATAGGCGGCAGTTACTTTTCCGTCAGGAGTCATCCCGGCTGCAACGATTCTTCCGATATACATTTTGATCCTTTCTCTTATTCAACGATCTTGGTGAGGGGATATTCCACAATGCCTTTGGCACCCAGTCTTTTGAGTTCGGGAATAAGCTCTCTTGCCACATGTTCGGTGACGATGGTATTTACTGCAACCCAGTCCGGATCGGAAAGCTGGGAAACGGTGGGGTGTTCAAGGGCGGGAAGTTTGGAAATGATCTCATCCAGTTTATCTTTGGGAACATTGAGCATGAGTCCGTATTTGCCTTCAGCGGTAAGAACTGCTTTGAGAAGAAGCGCAATATTTTCGATCTTGCGTTTCTTTTCCGGATCCTGCATTGCCTGTTTGTTGGCGATGAAACGGGTGGTACTGATGCAGAGTGTATCCACGATACGCAGTTTGTTGGCGCGCAGGGAGGAACCTGTTTCAGTGATCTCCACGATAGCATCGGCAAATCTGGGAGGCTTTACTTCGGTGGCACCCCAGGAGAAATCCACGGTAGCATTGACGCCGTGTTTTGCAAGGTAGCGTTTGGTCATACCCACTGCTTCTGTGGAGATGCGTTTGCCTTCCAGATCTTTGGCGCACTGGATGGGGGAGTCTTCGGGAACGGCAAGAACCCAGCGCAGAGGATTTCTGCCGACTTTTCCGTAAACAAGTTCGGCTGCTTCATAAACATCGGAACCGTTTTCCTGGATCCAGTCATAACCGGTAAGACCGCAGTCAAGGATACCTTCCTCCACATATTTGCTCATTTCTTGTGCGCGGATGAGCATGCATTCGATCTCCGGATCGTCGATGGTGGGATAATAGGATCTGCTGCTGATGGATACTTTGTAACCGGCTTTTGCAAACATGTCCACAGTGGACTGTTCAAGACTTCCTTTCGGGAAGCCGAGCATGAGTTTTGCCATTTTGATTTCCTTTCTTTTGTTGTATATAAATGAAAAATGATCCATTTTCAATTAAACTATTACAATACTACCTTTTTTCTGATTTTTCCAGTAAAGAAACAAA
>JAFVRL010000354.1 GCA_017504325.1 Lentisphaeria bacterium
AAAAAAACAGTTTTTTTTTCCTGTCTCATCTTGAAAAAAATCCCCTTGTGTATAAAATATAACGCAAAAAGTAAAACCTTGAACATTCCGGAGTTTTTTTCCTTATGCGTTTCCGTTGTCCTTTCTGCTTTCTTGCTGTGAATACCCCGGTGGAATCCTGCGGGTATCAGATCCAATGTCCCAATTGTCATCATCAGGTGACAGTTCCTGCGGGCAGATTTCAGGCAGGGTGCGTGATCGGGGATTTTCTGATCAAAGAGAAGATCGGGGAAGGATCCAATGCCGCAGTCTATCTTGCCACGCAGCTTTCTCTTGAACGGCAGGTGGCGTTGAAAGTATTGGCCCCGGAATTTTCCACACATGCCGGGATAGATCAGTTTCTTAAAGAGGCACGGGCTGCCGCAAAGTTGAGTCACATCAATCTGGTACAGACCTATGCTGTGGGCAAAGAGGAGGAATTTTACTATTTTGCCATGACCTGTATCCACGGGGAGACCATTACAGCAAGATTGAAGCGCAAAGGGTGTATTCCGGTGGATGAAGCATTGCATATCATCCAGCAGGCGGCAGAAGCTCTCTGTTATGCCTGGGAGGAAAGTCAGCTTATCCATAAAGATATCAAGCCGGACAATATTATGATCGCCGAGGACGGGATCGTGAAAGTTACCGATCTGGGATTGTCTATTTATGCCGGTGAATGGGATGATTCCAATGAGGTAGCGGGAAGTCCCGCCTATATGAGTCCGGAACAGCTCCGGGGAAAGGTCCTGGATACCCGTACGGATATTTATTCTCTGGGGGTGACCCTTTACCAGATGCTTTCCGGTAAACAGCCGTTCACCGGAAAAGATTTCAAGACTCTGGCAGAACAGCATATCAATAATGCGCCTGTCCGGCTGGATAAACTGGATCGTTCCATTCCCCGTGATGTAGCACTTTTCGTGGATAAGATGCTTGCCAAGCGTCCGGCAGACAGATTCAGGGATATGGAGGAGCTTTTGCGTGAACTGTGGACTTTGCGCCAGAGTACAGCTCCGGACAAGGCGATCATACCGGCAGTCCACACTCTTACAACTGCACGGCTGGATTACGAGAGTATTCTGGAAAGTGCCGAAGTAAAGAAAAATGTCCGGAAACTGGAAAATGAAGTAAGTATCCATAAACGGTATTTGAAGATACTTCTTCCTCTTCTTCCCATACTGATCGGCGGAGCCATCTCCTTTACCATTTACCGTTATGAATCCGCCCCTCCGGCAGAAAAGTCCATGGAAAGGATCGCCATGGAAAGGATCTCCTCTTTTGAACGGTTCTCCAAAGATCCCACCATACCTTTGGATACAGTACAGTCTGAAGGTCGGAAAATGATCGCAGAATTTCAGAAAAGTGATGCAAGATTGCGCCGGGCTGTGATGTTCCGGGTGCGCTGGCTCATTGCCGATGCAAGAGTGACAAGATTGAATGCGGATAAAAAATTGCTGGAGAAAAAGATCCAGTATTTACGCAATTCCGGCTGGCAATGGGATGCGTTCCGTACTTTGTTCTGTTATTTTGCTCCCCATACACCTTTGCAGACTGTGCAGAAATATATCGAAGAACAGAAAAAACTCAATCCTTCACCCCAGTATGCGGCGTTCCTGCAGAGACAGTTTGTCCTTTACCGTAATCTTGTCCGTTTTCATCAGAGGGTGGAGAGGGACGGAAAAGTACCGGGGTTTCTGCGTAATGATGCCGGATTTTTCCAGGCTCTTCTGGCAAAGAAATTTGCTCTTGCGGCAGATCTCAAACCTGATGATCCTGATCTTGATAATATCGTTCTTATTATGCGGGATTACCGTACGCGGGAACTTTGCAATATCCGTATCCGGCAGGGAAAAGAGGCTGCTGTGAAAAAGATGAAGGAATTTCTTGTCCAGTTTGAAGAAGATGAAGATTTTGCAGAGATCAAAAAGGAGTTTGAAGAGGCAGTAAAGTAATTTGCCCTCCTGTCTCCGGAAGATTTTTACCGGTAGATCAGAATTTCCTCTCCTTCACGGCAGAGATTGAATTTCTCTCTTGCAACCTTTTCTGCTGCGGCTGTATTGTGTTCAAGATCATGCACCTCGTTCAGAAGGGTGATATTTTCTTCCTGCAGTTCCCTGTATTCCTGTTTCTTTGCCTCCACATACTTTTCCATCTGTCTGTATTTGGAGTAAACGGGATGCACCATGGCAACGGAAAAACCGAAGATCACAATAAGAAGAAAGAGCAGCAGATAAGACAATGCTTTCTGAACCGGGTGTTCCATTTTGGCTGTTTTCCTTTTTTTTGATGACGCAATCTTTTGCAGAGATAATATAGCACAGGAAAAGATTATTGCAAATCCTCTGCAAAAGAAGAAAATCGAAAAGTGATTCTCATACAGGAAAAAAGAGAATTTGCCGGGGTCAGTAACGCCGAGGAGATCCTCTTTCCTGTTTTTTATTCTCCCGGGATATTTTTCAACAGAAGCCTTTTTTCACCGGACAATATGGACAATAAAATAATAAAATGACAATAAATTACTGTAAATAGCAATATTTTACCCTTATTTTTTATTGCATTTTTCTGCGGGGATGATATTGTAGAACCGTAAAGGAAATTTGAAAATATTTTTATCAAAAAATAACGCAGAGAGTTTTCTGCCGGAAAAGGAGTAAAAATGCAGACCAGAATCGACCGTATTGTAAAGTTCACACCGCCCTGGGATGATTCCCCCATTGACATTTCTTTTGTTTTTGAAAATGAAATGCCTGCCGGAAAACATGGGTTCCTTACCTGTAAAGAGGGTAAAATGGTGTTTGAAGATGGCACAGAAGCCAGATTCTGGGGTACAAACTTCAACAGTGCCGCCTGTTTCCCCTCCCATGAGTACAGCGAAATGGTGGCAAAAAGGCTTGCAAAATTCGGTTTGAATATGGTTCGTTTCCACCAGATGGATGGTGACTGGTCAACTCCCAATATTTTCCAGTTCACCCGGGGAAAAAGACTGGAAAATACCCGTTCCCTTGATCCGGAAAGTATGGACAGACTGGATTATCTCATCTATGCGCTTAAAAAGAATGGTATCTATGTTTATATGGATCTTCTCACCTACCGCCGTTTCCGTTCCGGTGACGGAGTGGAAAATGCCATAAATCTGATGGACGCCGCCAAAAAGCACAGTATGTATGATGAACAGATGATCCTTTTGCAGAAAGAATTCAGCGATCAGTTGTGGAATCATTATAACCCCTATACCAAACTTGCCTACAAAGATGATCCCGCTATCGCTCTTACCGAGATCACCAATGAAAGTGAGATCTTCAACAGTTGCAATCTTATTGTGGAACCCTATCTTTCCCGTCTGAAAGAAAAATATCAGGCATGGAGAAAAGATCATGGTTATCCTCCGGCGGAAAATATCAATTTTTCCGAAAATTCCTGTACGGAAGCATCAAGGGAGATGGCTCTTTTCAAGATCGACATCCAGAAAAAATATTTTGATGATATGCGTGAACACATGAGGAAAAGCGGGGTGAAGATCCCCATTACCGGAACAAACTGGAACAGCGGGGGAGGGGCTTTGCTCCGGGCAAGTACCGATATGGATTTCACAGACTCCCACTGTTACTGGTACGGCTGGCACTGGACTCCCCATTTAAAAATGTTCCGCAATGAGTCTTTCCTTGGCAACCGCAATACATGGCTGGATTGTTTCCCCTTCTTCCGTACAGCCGACCGTCCCTTCTTTGTATCCGAATGGGATGATCCGTGGCCCAATCAGTACCGGGCGGAAGGGACTTTGCACATTGCTGCCTGTACTGCCTTGCAGGGCTGGGGCGGAACCACCATCCATACTTACAGATATGACAACCGGCCCAATATTGATATGATCGCCGCCCCCATTACCGGAGAAGCACTTTCCGGTGTCCCCTACCGCAGCGGGGTCTTTGATGCCTTTAATGATCCCTGCCGTTTCTCCCTTTTCTATCATGCGGCGTTGGTGGTACGCAGACAGGATGTGCGTACATCTGATAAAGTGACCGTTGTCCCTGTAAATGAACTTATGATCTCTGATGCAAAGAAGGCTCTGGCTGAATATAATGAACAGGCAGCTTCCAGCAAGCCCACCGGTCCCCGGGACGCTTCAAACCGTGATTCTCTGAACAGGCAGGAAAACGCCGACGGGCCTTCTATTGTGCATAACTTCCCGGCTCTGGAGTGTGTCAGCGAATATACCACAACTGCCACTATGCTTGAAGGAATGACTCTTCCCGCCAATGCAAAAAAAGTGAACCCCTTTGAGAGACTTGTTCCGGAAAATACGGATAAAATCGTTTCCGATACCGGGGAACTTACCCGTGATCTGAAAAAACGCATTGCCTTTATTGATTCCCCCCGTACAAAAGCTGCTTATGGATTCCTGGGGGCGGCAGGAGAGATCAAATTGAATGGGATTACCATCCGCTGCCGTAATGAATATGCTGCCATCGTAATGAGTTCTCTTACAGAT
>JAFVRL010000355.1 GCA_017504325.1 Lentisphaeria bacterium
CTTATCCACGGAAACTGCAAAGGAAAAAAGGCGTTTTCTGCTTGTTTCATTCGGTACGATAAAGGCGATCATTTTCATGGGGGGAGTCATATCCAGTATGACTTTATAAAAAGCGGTGGGGACGGCAATGGCGGTGTTGCCCATAAGTTTATTGCTGTCAAAGAAGACCGGTCCGGTGATTATACAGAGTTTTTTCTCTTTCAATGCCCATTTTCTCACCTGTTTTTCCACTCTTTTCCAGATTCCCCGGTTACAGCCGGGGATCTGGGGGGATATATTGGACATGAAAAAAGAATTTTTCATGCTTGGGATCGAATATGCCATATCTGCCGCCGGGGCAAGATGTCCTTTATCGTAGCCGGTTTTTGCATAATCTTTCGGACGGACAGGCGCATATCTGACTGCCGGATCCACCCGGAATGAGGAAATTCTTTTCACCTTTTTCATCTGGAGATTTTCTTCAGTAAGAATATATGCCACCCAGACCGCCTGACGGTATCTGTAACTGTAACCAAGCGAAAACCCTTTTCTTGTAATGACCTGATCACTTTCCGCAGGGATCCCGAAAAGGATCTCTTCCGGAAGAGGGACTGTATGCTCTTTGTCAGAGGAAAAAACTCCTGCGGAAAGAAAAATAAAAATGAAAACAAAAACGGGAACGACCAGACCCTTTCTGTGGAAAAAAGAAAAAAGTTTCTTCATAATGTTCTCCACAGAGTAAAGGAAATATTGTGTTTTATATTTTCTTCTGTAAGTTTTTCTGCTGAAGAACGCAGCTCTTTTTCAATAAATGATTCATAGCCTTTCAGCCGGGCATGAGGTACTGTCATACCGACAGCTCCGCAGAAAATATGGTCTTTATCAAAGAAGGGGAAGGATATTGCGCGGAATGCTTCTTTTGTATTTTCCATAAAGACATAACCATTTTTCCGGATCTTTGCAAGAACATCTTTCAATGCTTTTTTTGTATGCAGATCCTCCCATTGTTTTCCCGGCATTCCGTAAAAAGAGAGGATATTGGAGAGTTCACGGGAGGAGAGATAGGCGAGGATCAATCTGCCTGTTGTACTGTGATAAATGGAAAGATCCCGGTAAATGGAAAGGTCTATCATAAATGTCTGATTGTATCTTGCCTGGGCGACAATGGAGATCTTTGTACCTGTGAGAACTCCAATGACAGCAGATTCCCTTGTTTTTTCCGCAAGATCCACGCAAATACGCATACTTAACTGTTCCGGAAATGCTTTTTCCCTGTTGCAGTCATTTTGAAAGTGTTTTTTCTGCGGAAGATCGGAAGGAAAAGGTTTCTGGGTGATGTTGCAGAATTTTTCTGAAAGACGGTATGCGCCCTTTCCGTTATTTTCCACATAACCCAGATCCTGCATCGTACTGAGCAGATGACATAAAGAGGGTTTGGGAATATCCGACAGGGTGGAAAGCCGGCGGAGAGGTGTCCAGCGGATGGTATCAAGTATTTCCAGAACGGAAAAAAGTTTGGGTAAAGTTTTTATCATAACAGCCTCCGGTCTTAATCTACATCATCTATTTTTTTTTACAAATGTCAGGATGAAAAAAAGTGAAAATATTGATGTGGATCTTCTGACCGGGTTTCTGTAAAACAGAACAGGCTGCTCCCTCCTGTTCATGGCAGCAGCCTGTTGAAAATATCTGTTGAAAAAATCAGGGTTCCCAGATAAAGTCATTATCGGTACGGCGCATAATGGCTTTTTCGGGGGTCGTCTGAAGGATGGGGAGAACGGTTTTGCGGAGGATTTGAGCATCCACCAGACGGCAGATCCCCAGTCCCACATTGCCGTAAGTCAGACCGCCTGCTGCGGCAACGATATGTTCCATATCCACGAAATAATCCTTTTTGGGGGAGTGCCAGTGGTGCTGAATAGACCGCACATTGCCTTCATAGTCATGGATAAAGAGTTCGCTGGTATGTTTTGTATGAAGTCCGGGAACTCTCGCTTCGATCTCCAGAGCATGCATACAGGTGTTGCAGGTGAAATTTGTTCCCAGAAAAAGGATGAACCCGCCGTTACGCATAAGTTTCCCGTAGGGGGAACCGGGAGACCAGGGAGTATTTACATCCAGATGCCCTTCGGTGAAAAATTCCGCTTTGGGACCATACGCGGCAATGGAGTGTACCGGATGCAGACTGCGGATGACTCCGGGGCGTTTCCGGAATACATTGGAAAGAGTGCCAACGGTGGAGGGGGTATTTCTCACATCGTAAACAGGCTGTTCGGTATTGACATTCCCGGAAACAGTGGACATCATAAGGGTCCCGTCTTTTCCCAGTACTTCCAGAAGGGCGTCGATAACGGTATCCGCCCCGCCGTCAACGGGTCCGATACGGCGGAGGGAGGAGTGGGTGAGCAAATTCATACCGGGTTTGATACCCAGTGCTTTGAAATCGGCGATGAGAGAATTTTTGTCTGCCATAATCATATTCTTTCTGTTTTTTATAATTTATTTTGCTTTGTATTCATCCATGATATTGCGGATCTCCCGCACGGTGGATTCCTCCAGATATTCCACTGTGGAAAGTCTCTGCATAAGATAATCATCGTCACCGGGTTTCATGCCGGGAACATATTTCATAAGAGACTTTTTCTGACGGTAGCCGTTGACAATATGGAAATCTGTGGGCATATCCTCCAACAGAAGTTCGGGGAGGGTGGGGGTTTTGAAGGCAGGCCCCAGAGCCACCATGATTTTGATCCTTCCTGCCGCCTGTTTGTGCAGTTTACGCAAACGGTCGATATCAAAGGTCAGATCCGGCTTCAATCCGCCGGTAAGGATAAATTCGATTCCCAGATCCACTGCCTGTTCCAATGCTTTGCTCTGGTCTTTGACCGATTCAAAAGCCCGGTGCAGAGTAAATCTTTTTCCGGGAACTTTATCTTTGAGCATCTTCATTCTTTTTACATCCAGTTCCCCTTCAGGAGTGACGATCCCTGCCATGAAGCCTTCTGCACCGGCATCATTCAGGATCTCGGTATCTTCCAGCATCACATTGAATTCTTCATCTGTATAGAGGGCATCACCGGCACGGGGGCGGATCATGGCAAAGATCCCCAAACCGATCCCGGCAGCCTTCTTGACTTTCATCATTCTTCTTACAAGACCTGCACTGGGGGTCAATGCTCCCTCTGTGGGACTGACGTAAAGTTCCACTCTGTCTGCTCCGCCATACCAGGCACTCAATGCATCCGTTACCGTTCTGGCTCCGACTTCCAATTCGTATTTCATTGTTTTCTCCTTATATTGTTGTATCGAGAAATATACATTTTCAATATACTTGCAGGAAATCCTTTTGTCAAGAGGAAAAGTCC
>JAFVRL010000356.1 GCA_017504325.1 Lentisphaeria bacterium
AGATTCGATGCGGAACTTTTTGCGGAAAATCTTGTACGCTGCAAAGTGAACTTTATTACATGGTGCGCCCGCTGCAATCAGGGAAATGCATACTACAATACAAAATTCGGTTATAAGCATCCTGCATTGAAAAGGGATCTGTTGAAAGAGGTCATTGACAGTTGTCATAAAAGGGGAATCGCTGTAAGTGCCTATTTCAATGGAGGCTTGAGCGATGAGGAATTCATCCATCATCCGGAATGGTGCCGGACAGCTCCGGAAGGACATCATTACATGCCCAACCGTGTAAGTGTGGAAAACCGGGCGGCATGCTACAGCTCCCCTGCTTACAGGGAACATCTTTTCAATATGGCAAGAGAAGTGCTTGTGGATTACAAAGCAGACGGGATCTTTCTGGATTGCATGGGATTTTATTATACCTGCGTGTGTCCCCATTGTGTAGAAGAGATGCGGAAAAAAGGATTGGACTGGCAGAACCCGGATCACCATTTCATCCATACAAAAGAGGCGATCATAAGTTTCGGCAGGGAACTGCATAAAGTCGTCAAAGAATGCAATAAAGATGCAAGATTCTTTATGAATGGAGCTTTGATGGAACCTATGATCGGATACAATACCCAGATGGAATGTGAATGTTTGCCTACAACAAAGGAACTGGGGTATGATTATCTGCCTGTTCAGGCACATTTTCTGCGTACGATCGCCGGAGGCAATGAAGTATTGAATATGACCGGAAGGTTTTACAACTGGGGGGATTTCGGCGGTCTGCGGAAAGAGGAGGGTTTGGAGTACGACCTCCTTTACGGTATGGCAAACGGAATGGTTCCGGAAGTCGGCGGACATTTCCATCCCAGAGGAGACATGGATCAACCGGTATTCGATCTGCTGGAAAAAGTTTACGGCACATTGCAGACCTATGAAGAGTGGACAGAAGGAGCGGTCAATACTCCGGAAGTGGGGATCGTTGCCAATGACGGTGTGGAATTAAGAGATTCCCATATTATGAAGTCTGCTGTCCGTATGCTTACAGAATTGAAATACCAGTGTGATGCCATTACACCCTCTTCCGCCGGATGGGAGAAATATAAAGTACTTATTTTTGCTGACAGGGTCATCTTTACAGAGGAGATCCTGGCAAAAGTGAGAGCGCATCTGGCAAAGGGGGGAAAGATCATTGCCACAGGTAAAAGCGGGATCGCACCTGACGGAAAAAGTTTTCCGCTGGAAGGGTGGCCGCTTGCTGAACCCGGCGAAGGTAAATATGATCCCCTTTATTTCCACCCGGAAGGCAGATTTGCCCAAGGTCTTCAGGATATGCCCCTTTCTCTCTACGCAAAGGGAATTTCCGCTGCCCCGGCTCCGGGTGCTGCAATGGAAATGCGTTGTGTCAAAGCATTTTTCAATAAAGGGTTTGACGGGATCCGTACCTCCTGGTACTGCCCGCCGGAAGGAAAAACATCCACGCCTTTTATTGCGGTAAAAGGAAATATCGTATGCATTACAGGCAATTTCTTTGAAGGATATTACAACCGCTGTCCCTATCAGCTGAAACTTCTTATGGGAAATATTATGAATGATCTTCTGCCTGATCCAGTGTTCAAACATGAAAATCTCCCCAGTTTTGCCAGAGTTTTTGTGCAGAAAAAAGATGGAAACAACCTTGTGCATCTTCTTGCCTATACTCCGGAATTGCGGGGAGCTGCTATTGCCCTTGAAGAAAAGAGTTATCTGGTAGACAGCAGGATCTCTCTTTATACCGGAGAGGGAAAAGTGAAAAAGGTAAGGAGCTGTCCTGACGGAGAGGAATTTGCCTTTTCTGTGGAAAATGGATACTGTTCTGTAACGATTCCTTTGATCCACGGATACAAATTGCTTTCATTTGAAATGGAATAATAAAACGGGGAAAATAAAACAATATTGTTTACAACAGAAGGAGTAAGAAAATGTTATCTGCAGCTTTCAGACCACAAAAGATCCGCAGGAAAAAAGCCGAATTTACCCTTATTGAGTTGCTTGTAGTCATTGCCATAATAGCCATTCTTGCCGGGATGCTTCTTCCGGCATTGAACAGTGCAAGGGAAAAGGCAAGGGATATATCCTGCCGCAGCAATGTGAAACAGCTTCATATGATGTGGATGATGTATGCTTCTGACGGAAAAGACTGGTTGCCGGTGAGTATAAACGCCAAAAGTTATCTTCATGTTCTGCTTACTCCTTATGCAGGAAACGGCAGTATGCTGCCCTGGAAAATCAATGACGGCGGTCTCTGGCCCGTGCCTGTAACATTGTATAAACTTCTGAATTGTCCCAGTGCGGAATTTAAAGAGGCAACTTACAGTTACAATGGGAGAAATTATCCCTCCATTTACGAGATCGGTTTTATAAGGATGCTGGGGGACGGTTATTATAAACCGCGCAATTTGAGACATTTTACTAAATTCAGTCCCTCCAGGATCACTCTTATGAACGATCGCAGTGATCAGCCGAAAAGTTCCGGTCTCGGGCAAATGGGGTTGACGACGGTTGATAATTTTACCTACCGTCATAACGGCAACCGCAGTGCCAATGTGGGGATGCTTGCCGGAAATTGTGTCAGTATCAGAGGGATCTCAAACGTTACAAAACAGGCACAGCTGGAAGCCGCAGGACTTATTGTATTGCCGGGAAAATGGTCCCAGGTAAGGCGTGCCAACGGTGATTATACAGATTGGCAGTAAATCTTTCAGAATATCGTTCAGAACCTGAAAATAAGGAGTAGAAATGCAGATAAGAAAAATCCTGGGACTGTTACTGTTTTTGACAGCAGGGACTCTTTCCGCCATTCACGAAGTGCATAAAAGAGGTGATTATGTCACACCGCATGTAAAATGGCTCAACCCCTGTCCGCAGAATATGAAGAAACCCAGAATCCTGTTTTTTGCCAATTACTGGGGAGGAGGCGGCCGTTATCCTGCGGAGATGGCGCAGAGATTTGCTATGGAGTATGCGGCAGTCACTCTTGGAGGGAAAGCGACGGAAGTCCAGCTTGCCGGAGGGGATTCCGGGGCTGCCCGGCTGGAGGATCTTTTGCGGGAAAAATGGGATGCATTTGTATTTTTTGACAGCAGTCCCACGGAGCTTCTGGCAAAAAATTACAGGAAACTTTACTCCCTCATGCTTTTCAAGATCGTCCGGGACGGTACGGGTATTCTGCTGATCGACTATGATGATCCCAAGGTTTTGAAAGCAAAAAATAAGATCAAAGGTCCTGCCATAAAAGAGGAAGATCTTTTGAAACTGTCTTATTATACTGTCGGTAAAGGTCTGGGGGTACAGATCCAGGGCTTTGATATGAGTGATATCAAGTGGAGAAACCGCCGTTCCTATGCAAGAAAATCTGAAGCGATGACTCTTCCCTATTCTGAAGACTGGCGTGCAAAATATGATGCCATGTTCCGTAAGATTGGGGAAACACTTTTTTATGTAATGCGCAAAAAACTGCCTGCAGTGGAGATGAGGGTAAAGGATAATAAAGTCATCCTTACCGGCGATCTTCCTGAAAATGGAACTGTTGACCTCTGGGTGGATTGCGGGGGAGATAAGATCATATTGAAAAAAGATGTGAAAAGAGGGGAAAATAAAATAATTGAGGCAGTTCTCCCTCCGCTTTATGCCGGAAAACATTATCTTTCCGCAGTGGTGAAAAAGGATGCGAAGGGGTATGCTTTTGCGGGGGCTCCGTTGGAGATCGGAGAATATGCAGAAGGAAAAATTACAGAAATCTCATTCAATGACGGCCGTTTCTACGGCAATGAGGGCGATACCGTTTCCGGAAAGGTGAATTACACCGGAAATGGACAGTTGGTGCTGAATATCCGGGATTGGGACAGAAGGATCCTGAAAAAGATCCCTCTTGACGGCAGCGTTTCCGGTACGGCGGAGTTTTCCCTGAAGCTGGAAAGCTGGATGCCGCCTCTGATGACTTTTGAATTTTCGCTTTTCAAAGATGAAAAGGAAAAAGAAGAGATCTCCAGAAAATATGCGTATGTCAATAAGGTCATCCGCCGGGAGAATATGTTTGAGTTCAGTGTGTGGGGGCATCCCTATACACATAACACGGTACATAATCTCAATAAACGCCTTGCGGAACTTGGCGTGACTTCCATGATGTTCGGAGCCTTGTCCCGCCACAGCAGCTGGGGAATGGCAAATTATCAGATGTGTCCTATTCCTGTTTATGATTCCATTCCCGGCGGGAAACCGGAAAACTGTTTCCTTTCCGACGCAAAGTTTGAATGGATGAAAGAGAAACGGCTGGATGGTGCGTTGAAGGCAAAAGTCAGCGGTCTGAAACTTGTTTCTCTGGGAGATGAGGTCAATATACACTATGGCTGTTTTGCACCGGACTGCCTGAAAGCATACAGGGAATTCCTGCATAAAAAATATAAAGGCGACCTTGATAAACTCAATAAAAACTGGAAGAGCAGCTATAAAGACTGGAAAGAGGTTTCCATAAGTTTTACTCCGGAAAAGAATAACGGAAAAGATTTTGTCCGTTATCTGGAAGCATTTATGGGAACAGTATGGCGCGCCTGGGAAAATCACATGATCCCCAGACATGTGGGATATTTGAAAAAGGCGAACCGGTTTTCCGATTATGCTGCCGAATACAAAAAATCACCCCGTGTGAGAAAGACTCTCAACAATATCTTTATGGATCAGGAAGGGGCTGCTTTCCTGGAAGGAAATTATGCCAGATGGTTTGACCGCATGGAATTTAAAAATGAGGTTTTTTTGCGGACAACGAAAAGATATGTGGATTATTTTTCCGTAGAAAGTCCGGGGACCCTTGCCGGTGTGGAAGGCACCGGAGGATTTGATTATCCCGGCAACATGGGGAAAGTGCCTGCGGCAATGACATGGACGGGGGCGTATGCGGAAGTAAACAATAACAAGGTAAATGAGCTTATCCGTTCCATCACTCCCGAAAATTATATCAGTGCCACATGGTTCGGTTATACGACAAGTCCGGCACTTCTCTGTGAACGGGTATGGACGGAAATGCTCCGCCGGCCCTCCATGATCATGTTCTGGACCTCCACCGGACACGGTATGCCCTCTTATTACGGGATCTGCCGTCCGGATTATTCTCTTTTCGCTCCTGCGGAAGAGATGCTCAAACAGACAGCAAAACTGCGTGCCGGATTGGGGACTTCCCTTATGCGCAGTATTTCTGTGACGGATCCTGTTGCCATTCTTTACTCTTATCCTTCTGCCGGATTCGGCGCACGGATCCATCATGGGGCAAGTTACGGTTTTGCCCGGTTGAGTCATGATGGTGCCATCCGTCTGATCCACTCTATGGGGCGCACTTTCCGGTATATCACAGCAGAGGCACTGGAAGAAACGGATGTGCTGGATAAATATAAGGTACTTCTTCTGCCCAGGGTGAATGCCATAAGTGACACAAGTGCGGAGAAAATACGCACATTTGTGAAAAACGGCGGAACGGTCATTGCCGATATCCGTACAGGGATCTTTACGGAACATCTGATCAAACGGGATAAGGCAGTTCTGGATGATGTCGCCGGTATCAGCAGAAAAGAGATCCTTCCTGCTGCTGAAAGCTCATTGAATATCAAAGGACTGCCTGCCAACAGTCTTTTCCATCTGGAAGGTGGAGTGAAAGCTGTAAATGCAAAAAATCTTTTTGTTTCTGCTGACGGACATCCCGCTTTTCTGGTCAATCAATACGGAAAAGGAAAATTCATTACTCTCAATTTCCTTTTTAATGAATTACCCAAAATGGAATATGCGCCGGAAGTTTTGCGTCAGGAAGTGGCAAAAGTATTGGAAAATGTGAAAAAGGATCCTGTAATTTTTCATGCCGCCTCCAACAGGGAAGAGTATGCTTGCCGTATTGCAAGATGGAACAATGGGGAAATGCAGATCCTTGCTGTGAAAAGCGAACCCGGCGGAAAGAAACATTATAAAGCGGTCATTCCCGACGCAAAATATATTTATGGTATCGAGGAAGAAAAAGATTACGGGAAAAGGAAGGAATGGCAGTTTGAATTACTGCCTCCCAAGCCGGAATTTTTCATTCTTACAGACCGTCCTCTGCCGGAAGTAACAGCAAAAGTCCCCCGCCGTGTGAAAAAGGGAACACCTTTTGAAGTGCGTCTTTCTGTTAAAGGAATGAAAGGAGTCCGTCCTGTGCAAGTGTCCTTTACCGGAAACGGCAAATTACTCTCCCTCTACATGAATAAGGAGATCATGCTGACGGATGATAAAGAGGAGATCGTTTCCTATATGCCTGCTCTGACCGATCCCGCAGGAAAATATGCGGTGAAAGTACAGGATGTTTATACGGGAAAAACAAAAGAATATACGGTGGAATTGTTCTGACGCAAGGAAAGGAACCAAAAAAATATGAAAATATTTCTTTATGCCATTCTGATTTTCTTATGGGGGCTGCCCTGCGGATTGTCTGCCCGTGACGGCAGCAGTTTGAAAGTATATTTTGTCTCTTCCGCAAAAGAGGGGATGGATACGGGGAACATGACGGAAGAGCGGTTCTGGAAAGAGGTTCCGGAAAGTTCCGTCTTTATATTGAATATCCCCGGTTGTATGGAAAAATATCCCCGGACGGTATTCCGTGCGGCGGCAAATTCAACTTACCTTTTCATCCGTATCGATGCAGAGGAAATGAATCCGGATAAACTGCCTTTTACCGGGCGGACTCCCGGACGGGATGCCGGAGAGATCTTCAAGGTGGGCAATGTGGAATTTTTCTTTGATCCGGGCGTTCTCAAACGGGATGCCGCACAGGTGGTATTTTCCGTAAACGGCGGGATCTACGACGGTATTACCAATGGAAATCCCGGCTGGGTCTATGAGGGGGTTGTGACAAAAACTCTCAAAGGGAAAAGATCCTGGAGTATGTTCGGAGCTTTCCCCTGGAAAGATAAAGGCGTGGATAATGTTTTTTCCATGACGCCGGAAACCTGTTCTCTTATAGGGTTCAATGCCTGCCGGGGACATTCCACATTATGTTATCCCAGAAGTTTCGGTACACAATGGTCAAAGACTCCGCCCAACAGTTATCCCAGGACAGATGCTTTCGGTATTCTTGCATTGCCTGTCAGCAGTGTCGTTCAGCAGTTGCAGAAACTCCTTGAAAATTCCCCGGGGGCTCTTTCTCTGGAAGGGGCATTGCCCTCCGATTCGGAAAAGATCTACCGTTCTGTATTGGAAAAGGTTCTTGCTGCCACAAGAAAAAATGCACAGGCTCTTCCGGATAACAAAAAGGAGGAGTGTATGAAAAAACTGGATGAACTGGATAAGAAACTGAAAAATTCATCCGGCACGGCAGAACTGGTAAAAGCATTGGATGAGTGCGGCAGTCTGGGAAAAATGATCCATTCTGTCCAAATCAATATGAGTGATTCTATTCTGGAGGATTTTTAAGATGAAAAAAATCATTGTTTTTATATTTTGTGCAGTTTCTTTTTGTGTTTCAGCTCTTTCGCCTGTGTTCACAAATGGTGTAAAGATCTCTTTTATCGGGGATTCCATTACCCAGCACGGTACCCAGCAGAATGGTTTTATTCATCTTTTTATGGATGGCTTGAAGCGTTCCGGTATAAAAAATGCCTCTTTTGTCAATGAGGGGATCGGCGGAGCCAGATCCAGCACCTTATTGGAACGCATAGACCGTATGCTTGCAAAAAAGCCCCGGATCGTTGTTCTGCAATGCGGGGTGAATGATGTGGGCTGGGGGAAAAAAGGTTGCACTCTTGAACAGTATAAGGAGAATATGGGGAGGATCCTCGATAAATGCAAAGAAGCCGGAGCGGAAGTCATCTGGGTGACTCCCACG
>JAFVRL010000357.1 GCA_017504325.1 Lentisphaeria bacterium
GACCCCGCTGGGCGGCATGAATCCCAACAACGCCGAAGTCTTCTTTTCTGGTCACAGGAGGATCATGCAAATAATATTTCAGAAGAATATAATGCAATGAAAAGTCCCGTGATGCAGAAATTGCGTTTTCTTCCCACAGGATGCATTGTTGCTCTTGCCCTTGCAGGACTGCTTGCCGGATTTTACCGGAAATATTATATGCGCCGGAAAGAGTTTATGCTTCTTGCCGGATTTCTTTTTCTGTATGCTCTGTCTGTAACAGCATTTTATATTCTTGCCAGATTCCGCCTTCCGGTACTTCCCCTTATGTGTATTGCCGCCGGTGTGTTTCTTGCGAGACTTTTCCGTTATCATCCTGCACGCAGTTTCCTGCATCTGACCGTGTTTTTTGCAGCAGGTATCTTTATCTGCTACGGAGCATATCCCCTCTATTCCTATGTATATGAACCCCTCCTGATGAAAAAACTCCAGCCTCACGGGATCCATGTGGAACTGGAGTCACCGGATATTCCCGGTGCGGCATACGAAAAGTGGAATCTTTCTGTCATGGATGCCAGCAGTATGTTTCAGGGCGGCTGGGGTCAGATGGAAATAAAAGAGGGAATGCAAATAACAAAGGAATTTTCCCTCCCGGAAAAAATGAGAGATTTTTCTGCTGCATCACTTATCCTGCCTTTAAGCAGTAATGGAGGTAATTTTTCTGTCGAGATCAATGGCAGGATCTATACGGCAGCACCGGAAAATACAAAAGCAAATATGGTCAATATCCCATTTTCTTCCGTACCTGTCCTTTTATCCACCTCCGGAAAAAATAAAAAAGCAATATTCAGGTTCCGTTTTTATAATGTGGAAGGAATAAACCTCATCCATTTTGATTACAGACGGGACTATGGGAGAAGTTTTCTTGAAGGCAAAAGCGTTCCCTGCGAATTGGCATTGCGTCTTCTACTTCCTCTGGAAAAATGATTTTTACATTCCCTGCAGAGGTATTTTTCCTCTGTAAAAATTAAAAAACAACTTGCAATGCAGAAATACATACAGTAAATTACTGATAATTTTTCCGTTTTTCAATTATTCAAAACAAAAATAAGGAATTTTTTATGAGAAAAACATGTTTTTCCGTCAAATGTCTGTTGCTCTCCGTTTTGACAATTGCAGCATTTTCCCTTCCGGTTTTTGCCCAGTCCACCGGAGTAAGCACACAAGAGAACTCACAAACAAATATTGTAAAAAAAGTTGAGCAAGCCACTGTAAATACAGTAGATCAAGCAAAAGAAACTGTAAAAACTTCTTCCAATGCTGCTGTTTCGGCAGATTCTCAAAAAGCTGTCCGGAAAGAAAAGAAAAATCCCTTCCGGGCAAGTGTCTGGGCACTGCTTCCTCCGGTGCTTGCCATTCTTCTCGCTCTTTTGACCAAAGAAGTCTTTTTCTCTCTCTTCTTCGGGATCATTCTCGGTGGATGTTTTGCGGCAAACTTTGCGCCGCTGGAGACGATCGACCTTATTGTCGGCAAAGGTTTGATCGAGGCGATCAAAGCCACTTCCGGGATCTTCCTTTTCCTTGTTCTTCTGGGAGCCATAGTAGGGTTGATCAACCGTTCCGGTGCTTCCGCAGCTTTCGGGAAATGGGCGCAGACACATGTAAAAAGCCGCACAGGAGCCATTCTTACAACATTTCTTCTCGGACTTCTGATCTTTATTGATGACTATTTCAATTGTCTTACTGTGGGCGGTGTCATGCACCCTGTCACCGATGCGAAACGGATCTCCCGGGCGAAACTTGCCTATATCATTGATGCAACAGCCGCCCCCATCTGTATGATCGCCCCCATCTCCTCCTGGGCGGCAGCTGTCTCCCAATATGTGACAAGTAAAGAATATTCCGGTTTGGAACTTTTCGTCAAAGCCATCCCCTATAATTTCTATTCTCTGCTCACGATCATCTTCCTTCTTACCATCACATTCCTCAAACTGGATTACGGTCCCATGGCAAAACATGAGAAAAATGCTTTGGAAAATGATGACCTCTTTTCCGGTATGAAAGCTGTTCGCCTGACTTCAGAGCAGGATGAACGGGGAAATGGAAAAATTGTGGACATGATCGTCCCTCTTTTCCTTCTTATTGTCCTCTGCATATTTGCCCTTCTTTACGTTGGCGGGATCTTTGAAGGAAAAGATGTGGTTGCCGCCTTCGGAGATACGGACGCCTCTGTGGGACTCCCCTGGGGAGCATTGGTTGCAATCATCCTTATGATCCTCTATTTCGGCATCCGGAGAGTCGTCCCCTTCAGAAAGGCTGTGGAATGTCTGCCCCGGGGGTTCATTGCCATGGTACCTGCCATTATGATCCTTACTCTGGCAATCTCTCTTAAAAATATGACAGAACTTCTCCATGCCAAAGACTTTATTTCCGGTGCTATCAGTTGTTCCGGCACGGGGCTGACAAAATTTCTTCCGGCAGTGATCTACCTTGTTGCCTGTTTTCTCTCTTTCTCCACAGGAACAGCATGGGGGACTTTCGGATTGCTCATCCCCATTACCATTGCCATATTCCCCAGTACAGATCCCCTCTTCTTTGTAGGGATCTCCGCCTGTCTTGCCGGTGCGGTCTGCGGAGATCACTGTTCTCCCATTTCCGACACGACCATCATGTCTGCCGCAGGAGCCGAGTGTGATCTGATCGCCCATACCTCCACCCAGCTGCCCTATGCTTTGACGGTAACTGTATTTTCTGCATTGGGCTTCCTTCTTTCCGGCTTCATCCACAGCTGGTTCATCGTATTTCCTCTGGTGGTCATCCTTATGGTAGCAACACTGGTTTCTCTCAAATTCCTATTCCGGAAAAAGACGGCATAAAGAATATTTTTCTGCAAACCGGATCATTTCAAAGGAGAATGATCCGGTTATTTTTATACCGGCAACATTCTGAACCGGATTTTTCGGGGGAAAATCAGTACTGAGAATTGAAAAAACCGTTTTCAGGAAGTATGGTATATGGTATTGGAAAACGCTTGAAAAACACCTGTGACCGGAGTAGAAAATGCATCTTTTGGAAAATATCAATATCTGCGGCATAAAACATGCCGGCAAAAGTTCTGCTGCCAATGCGCTGGGAGAATTGCTGAAAGTTTCATGGATCGATTCTGATGATATTCTCCGGGAGGAATATAATTATACAGCAGGCACAAGTCTTTCCGTAAGAGAGATCTACCGGAAACTGGGGGAGGAAGGATTCCGGAAATTTGAAGCGGAGATTTTGCGGAAACTCTGGGAATATGATGAAAAAGGTATCATTGCTCTGGGCGGAGGCGCATTAAGCAATCCTTTTCTTACGGAAAATGACTTGAAGAATGCCGGAATGATCGTCTGTATCGATGTGCCGGATAGAATTGCATTCGACCGGATCATGAAAAAGGGTGTTCCTCCATTCCTGCAGCAGGCAGAAGATCCATTCGCTTCGTTTCAGGAAATGAACCGGGAAAGGCGCAGTTTCTTTGAAAAAATGGCACATCTCGTCATTCATGCTGACGGACAAAGCTCCCCTTACAGCAACGCGGAAGAGATCATCCGGGCATGTGAAAAAAGATGGAACAATAAGGGATAAGTATTATGAACAGTTCATTCGGCACTCTTTTTACAGTAACGACCTTCGGCGAATCACACGGAAAAGCTCTGGGAGCAGTCATTGACGGTGTTCCCGCCGGTATTGCCATTCAGGAAGATTTTATCCAGAAAGAACTGGACAGACGCAAACCGGGGCAATCCTCTGTAAGTACGGCACGGAAAGAAGCAGACCGCTGCGAGATCCTTTCCGGTGTCTTTGAAGGGATTTCCACAGGTACTCCCATTGCCATTCTCCTACGCAACAGCGATCAGCATTCTTCCGATTATTCCAATATAGCGGATATTTTCCGGCCGGGCCATGCGGATTACACTTTCCATAAGAAGTACGGCATCCGGGACTACCGGGGCGGCGGACGCTCCTCCGGAAGAGAGACTGCTGCAAGAGTGGCTGCCGGGGCAGTGGCAAAACTTTTTCTGAAAGAACAGGGGATCACAATAAGAGCCTGTACCTGTCAAATAGGAAAAATAAAGGCGGCTCCTCCTTATAACTGGGAGGAAGTGGAAAAGAATATTGTACGCACTGCGGATGCTTCCGCAGCAGAGGATATGATCCTCGCAGTAAAAAATGCCGCCGCAAATAAAGACAGTATCGGCGGGGCTGTTTATGGAGAGATCCTGAATGTTCCTCCCGGTCTGGGGGAAGCGGTATTTGATAAACTGGATGCTCTCCTTGCCCACGCTTTTATGTCCATTGGCGGCATAAAGGCTGTAGAGATCGGGGACGGCTTTGCTGTTGCGGAAAAAAACGGTTCGGAAAACAATGACCAGATGGATGCTGAAGGCTTTAAAAGCAATCATGCAGGCGGGATCCTGGGCGGGATGTCCAACGGCAATACCATAACATTCCGTCTTGCCGTAAAACCGACGCCATCCATTGCGGCATTACAGAAAAGCATCAATATATCCGGTGAGGAAGTGGATGTGGAGATCCACGGCAGACACGATCCCTGTCTTGTCCCCCGTATTGTCCCGGTCGTGGAGGCAATGGCAGCCATTGTCATTGCCGATCTTCTCCTGCGCAACAGAGCTGCCAGAAAATAATACAGGGAGAACAGAATAGCAGATGCTCTGAAGTTCCCCTATTGCTCCAGTTTCCGTTTTTCCATAAGATCCTGTACCATAACATTCATTTCATACGGCAGACATTCCGTCAAACGATCGGGAAGGAGGGACTTTTGTGGGATAAGTTCGCCAGTCCCGTCCTTTCACACATCCGTACATACCGTTCGGCATACGGCGGTTCAGTAACTTTTATACAGACAAATCTGCACCGTCTTTCCTGTCTGTTGCCCGCAAAAGTATGCTCCGCACTCCCGGAGTACTTTCGGGTTCCACCCTATCCTTGTCCCGGCAGTAACTTGCATGATTTTCTGCTCTCTGCACATACTTTGTTTCACTTCAGGAAAGAACTGTTACTGTTCGGGCCTTCCCGCTTCTGCGGTACTATGACCTCTGCCTGGTATGCAGCAGATTTTTTTATCAGAAAGCGGAAACGCTCTCCGTTGGCTCCCCGGATGCGCCTGCCGGGTATAAACAGGCATTTTCAGTTTTTCTGTTTTCCGGGAATATATTTATTTCACCTCTTTCACCTCTCCGGTAAGACGGGATTCTTCTGCAAGGAAACACATGAGATGGGATTCCAGTGTTTCATCCGCACCGGAAAGGATACCGCTTCGATCCCCGGTGGCAACAGCCCGGATAAAAGCATCCATGATCCCGCCGTCCCCGCCGCCGTGACCGGAAAGGATACTGCCGTCATTGGCGATATTGGTATCAACGGTGCGTTTTTCTCCGGTGAGGAAGTTGGTAATATGGATCAGGGAACTGTCGGTAAGGATAGATCCTTTTGTTCCGAAAATTCTTGTCTGGCGTCCGGATTCATTACAGAACGCGGTCATCACCATCTGGGCTGTGGCTCCATTCTCAAAAGTCATATTGACCACCTGATTATCCACAACATCGTTGTCACATTTATAAATACATCTTCCGTAAGGACCCTCCCGCAGAGCTTTCACCACACCGGCAGGGGTGACATCTGTAGTAAGTACATTCGTGGGCCAGCCCTGCTGTCCTTTTGCCACACGGTCCCTCAAATAGATCTTCAAAGCGGAATAAGGACACATACTTTCAATATCAGGAGGACAGTCAGTACAGCGGTCAGCGGCTCCGGCTGGCTGTTTCTCCGCACGGAACTCAAAAAGAGAACCGAAAGAATGTACTTTACTGCATTTTTTATCCATTACATGACTCAACCAGTCCATATCGTGACAGCATTTGGCAAGAAGCATGAAACAGGTCTCTTTGGAATTTCTCCAGTTTCCACGCACAAAGGAGTGGCATTGATGCCAATGGCCCACAGGTTCAAGATGCTGGATGGAAACAATATCCCCGATGACACCTTCTTCAAGGAGTTTTTTCAACTGTCTGGTGTACTTGGTATAACGCATAACGTGACAAACAGCGAATATAATGCCTTTTTCCTTCACCTTTGCAACGATCCGGCGGCACGCCTCCAGAGTGGGGGCAATGGGTTTTTCCAGAAGGATATCGTATCCTTTATCTGCAAAGGCCATAACCGGAGCTTCATGCAGATCGTCCATAGTACAGACAAGAACAGCATCGGCAAATTTCGGCAGAGCGGCAATCTCTTCCCAGGTATGAAACCGCATATTCTGCGGGATATTGTGCATATCCCCCACCTGATCCCGGTAAAAATCCCTGGGTTCTGCAACTGCAACGACGCGTGCGCGGTCAGGACATTTTTCTATGAATCCTGCATAACCGGTTCCTCTGCCGCCGCAGCCGACAATAATGACATCCACCTTTTTTTCTTCCATGAGGCACTCCGTGTTTTATATTACTGTGTTATTCAAAAATAAGATCTGCTATTTAATGTAATATATTTACGGATAATATCAATATTATTTCGTATGATCTGTATAAAATTATGATGTATTTTATTTTTAAAGATGTAAAAAATTATCCTTTGATTGTAAAAAAAGGGTACTCCGTGATCCTCCGGCTCCCGCCGGAAAGTTCCGGAATACCCCTGTTTTTTTATTTCACACCGGCAAGATAGCAATCATCTATATCGATCTCACTACCTTTGACAGCCTGGATCATCAGCATGTGAACTTCTTTTTTGTCTGCTTTGTTGGGGCGTTCAAAAGTAAAACTTTCATACTTCCAGTCGGGCGAATCTACAGCAATCTTTTTGACGCCTTTACTGCCTCTGCCTGTCCATTTTGGGGTATAGGCATAACGCAGAACGGTAAAATAAAGCTGACCTTTTCCTCTTACACGGAAAGTGACTTTGATCTTGTCATCCTTGAACTTATATTCCTGGAAGATAAAACCGCTTTTCAACCTTACAAAGTAATTTTCCTTACTGTTGGGATGGAGGAGCATTTCCAGCTCTCCGCCGTACTGCTTACCACTGGAAAGAGCATAACTTTTGGGTTTCATGCCGTCTTTAAGTTTCCAGTGTTTGTAATATTTTTTCGGCTTTTCCACTTCATTGAATGAGCCGTTCCTCCAGAAACGGGTATCCACTTCCGTACGGTTTCCGGCGGAAACCTCTCTGGGGGCGGCAAAGGATACAGCATGGAACACATCCACATTGTGAGCTTCTCCTTGACTCCATGTGGTTACTTCCCCTTTTTCGCCTTCCACTTTTCTATTACGCATCACATTCATTTTAAGGACAGTTCCGGGAGTAAGAACGCTTCCTGTGATGGAACGCGCCGGAATCTTTGCTTCAAGGATCCATCTGTCTTTTTCTCTGGCAGTCTTTACCTTGATGCCGGATTCCCAGCTTAAAGTAAGGCCTTTCTGACCGGGAGCATGGGAGCCGTCGCAAACGACACCATTGGAGTTGATCAGGATCTGGAAGTAGGAAGCACCCAGAATGGGATCATTGAGGAAGAGTTCAATATTATTATCCCCCCAGACAGGGCTGTCATGGTTTGTTTCATAAACATACATTTTGTCAGGAGAGGTTTCCAGACATTCCACACCTACATAGATAAACTCTTTATCATAGGCAAGTTTCACCGCAGTCTGATTTTTTACGGGACTATTCTTATACGCTTCTTTGAAGCGGGTGACAGTATCGGCATTTTTCCAATCCCGTTCATCCAGTTTTCCGTCAATGGTGATCTTACCCATAAGAGGATAGGCTTTGATCTCACGGAAATTATTGATATAATCCTTATAAGCCTTCACCCATGTTTCCATGAAGAATGCTTTTTCTTCCTGAACGTGTTTCAACGCTCTGGGATCGGGATCATCCGCGGCAGCTTTTTCAGCAGAAGCAAGATAAGAGAGAAGTTTCTCCTTTGCTCCGGGTACATCCAGGAACTTGCCCACAGGAGCACTGTGACCATATCCCCAGCAGCCGGGGGCATCCATAAAGAGTTTGGTAAGATATTTACGGAACTCTTTTATACCGCCCTGCCAGCCTTTGCCGTAATAGAAGGCATTGGCTTCCTCATATTTTTTATCATAATCGGCATTGACATCCCAGTGGAAAAGCATTGCCATATACATACTCTGCCACATGCGTTTGAAAAGAGTCTTCTGTTTGGCAACATCATAGTTTTTGGGGTTGTAAGAACCGTCAGGCAGGGAGATTTCCGTATGCATACCGATAACGGAAGGCATATTTTTCTTATAGTATTTGAGAGTATCAACCCAGCGTTTTTCGCAGGGGAGGAAAAGACTGCCGAAGCGGGAGTTCATCTCATAGGTGTAGATGGGTACTTTTGTATCGCTCCAGTCTTTATTGTATTTGTAATACCACCTGTTTGTGGGACAGTTTTTATCATCCAGATCATGCCGCCAGCAGCGTCTGTGATTGGAAAGCATCACCCGTTCCACACTTGTATCGGGTTTGACGCCCACAGGGGGAACAGAATAATTCTGATAAGTCCATGCACCCAGACGCACAGTGGGGGCAAGTTCCTTTGCCCGTTTATGAACGGCATTTGCAAATTTCCAGTAACGGGTGGAAACGATCCCCTGTTCTTTTTCTTCTTTGGGATCCTGGGCAAGGCAGTTTTTGCACTGACACCATGCTGTTGTATCATTATTGCCGAATTCATAAATCAAACTGTAAGGAGCGGCTGCTTCGGTGAAATAGGCAATATTCTGTGCAAAGATCTCGATCACAGCAGGATTGGAAGTACAGGGCTGGGGTACAGCTCCTCCGTGGAAACTTCTGACACGCTTTCCTTTATAAAGGGGGAAATAATCCGGGTGTTCAGCAAAAAGTTTTTCCGCAAATGCCTGCTGTTCTTTGTGACTTCTTACTTTACCACTTTTGGGATCAGGTACGCCATTGGAAGTTACAAGAGGCCCGAAAGCGTGACC
>JAFVRL010000358.1 GCA_017504325.1 Lentisphaeria bacterium
AAAAAAGTCTTGCAAAAGCAAGAGCGGAAGGCGCAGAGATCAAAACGGTCTATTCTCCCCTGGATGCTCTGGAACTTGCGGAAAAAAATCCGGATAAGGAGGTCGTTTTCCTTGCTGTAGGCTTTGAAACCACTGTTCCGGGGGCGTGTCTTGCCGTGAAAAAAGCGGCGGAAACAGGAATAAAGAACTTTTCCATCCTCGGTTCCAACAAGACCATGCCTAAAGCATACGAAGCACTGAAAGGCAGTGCGGATGCTTTTCTTTTTCCGGGGCATGTAAGCGTGATTTCCGGTACAGGAATTTATGAAGAACTGCGTAAAGAAGGAATCAGCGGGATCGTTTGCGGTTTTACCGCAGATGAAGTGCTTACTGCTATTGCCACTATCGTGGAACTTTCACAGAAAAACGAGCCTTTCTTCCGCAACTGTTATACGAGAGTCGTCACAAGTGAAGGCAATAAAGCTGCGGTCAGACTTATTGCTGAAGTCATGGAGGAGTGTGACGCAAAGTGGCGCGGACTGGGCGTGATTCCCTCTTCCGGCTTGCAGTTGAAAGAAAAATATGCTTTCTATGATGCAAGAAAACGCTTTGCCATTCCGGAAATGAAAGGGGAAGGGGCAAAAGGATGTCAATGCGGCAGAGTGCTGAAAGGGGAGATCAAACCCTGTGAGTGTCCCCTTTTCGGAAAGGCGTGTACGCCTTTGAATCCTGTGGGAGCGTGTATGGTATCAAATGAAGGGGCGTGTTCCGCCTATTATCAATATGGAGAAAATTGAGATGATGAAAGAAAATGTGGTGACTCTTGCTCACGGAGCAGGAGGTAAACAGACAAATGAATTGATCGACCAGGTGTTCAAAAGACATTTTTCCAATCCGGATCTTACCGCAGACGATGCGGCAGTTCTGTCCCTTTCCGGCAAAGGGAAGATCGCCTTTACCACCGACGGTTTTATTGTTTCCCCCTATGAATTTCCCGGCGGGAATATCGGAAAATTGAGTATTTGCGGAACCGTCAATGACCTTGCCTGTATGGGGGCACGTCCCAAATATCTTTCCTGTGCCTTTGTCATTGAGGAAGGCTTCAGTATGGAGAAGCTGGAAGAGATCGCTTCCGCCATGGAAAAAACTGCTGCGGAAGCCGGGGTCAAAATCGTTGCAGGGGATACAAAAGTAGCCGGAAAAGGTCAGGTGGATAAGATTTTTATTACCACAACCGGTATCGGGGAGATCCTGGAAAATGCCGCTACTTCCGGCTTCAACGCCAAAGAAGGCGATGCTGTTATCGTAAGCGGCGATGTGGGCAGACACGGCTGTACCATTCTTCTTGCCCGGGATGAATTCGGTATCGAAGCGGAAGATGTGACAAGCGACTGCGCTCCCCTCTGGGGAACTGTGGAAAAACTGTTTGAAGCTACCGATAAGATCCATGTGATAAGAGATGCCACAAGAGGCGGTGTGGGAACCGTCCTTTATGAGATCGCCGGACAGAGCAATGTGGGGATCCGTCTGAACAGTAAAGATGTACCTGTTGCTGATGGCGTGAAAGGAGTTTGCGGTATGCTGGGACTGGAACCATTGTACCTTGCCTGTGAAGGCCGCCTTGTGATCTTTGCTCCGCAGGAGAGTGCGGAAAAGATCGTGGAAACATTGCGGAAATGTCCCTATTCCCGAAATGCCGCCATCATCGGTACTGTGACAAAAGAAAATGCGGGAAAAGTCGTTATGACAACAGAAATAGGTTCAGAAACTCTTCTGCCCCAGCCCGGAGGCGAACTTCTCCCCCGTATCTGCTGAAAAATATTTACAGAAAGAAAACAGAACACCGCTTGAATTTTCCAGGCGGTGTTTTTTTATACAGTTATTCTGTACTTACGGCAAAGGATGAATGGTGATCTCATCAAAATCCATTGTTCCTTGAATATAAACTGCAAAATTCTGATTTTCCTTTGTTCTGTCGCCGGAATCCTCAAAAATAAATTTACATTCTTTCCATTCTTCCCCATTACCCCCTTTAACGATTTTAAGCAGTTTTGTGGCAATGTGCCGGGAGGTCTTTTTATCCCTGCGGAGGATGTTAAATACGGCAGTACCATCCCCGCGGTAACGGCAGAAAACCTGATACGCTTTTGCCTGAAGTGCAAAATTCTGCATGATATAACTTGCTTTCAGACGGATAAAAAAGTTCCCGTTTGCCAGCTCTTCCCAGACAATAGCCCCCTCTTTGTTTCTGTGGGCAAAGAACCAGTCGGAAGGCAATCTTCCGTTGGGAAGATTCAGATTTTTTGCATAGGCAGGAAGAGGTTTTCTTTCTCTGTTGAATGAACCGTTTTTCCAAAGTGTCTTCCGGGGATTATCTTCCAGAAAGCCACTGGTAAGTTTTCTTCTGCCGCCGAAAATAAGCTCCTGAAACGTATTGACATCATGAGGGGCACCGCCGGAAAGAGTGGAGGCAGAATAAATTTTTTCCCCTTTGAGTTTTCTTACTCTCATAATATTGATCTTCCAACTTTGTCCGGTAAAACACTTATGCCCCAGTTCCGCAGCAGGGATTTTCGCTTCGAGGCACCACCGGTCCTTATATTTTTTTACTTTTGCTTCCAGGGAAATATTGATGGAAGGATCACTGCCTGCACCCGGAACGACCTTCTGATCAAAAAGATCCTGCCTTGCATTAAAGATAAACTGGAAATAACCTCTGCCCATATCCGGATGGGAAAGAAAGATTTCAATACTGTTGTCCTCCCATATTTTTCCATCCCGCTTCCAGTTGCCGGTAACAAGTTTATCCGTATGGGGTTCCTCCATTTCCAGAGCAAGATAGAGAAAATCCTTTTCGTAGCAAACTCTCAAAAATGTTTGGTATTTTTCCTTTTTCCCCGGTTCTTTCACACTTTTAAATCCGGTAACCACATCAGCATTTTTCCAGTCATATTCCTCTATGATACCATCAATTTTTATATCTGTATTTTTCTCATAACTGCATATACTCCTGTAATTTTCCAAATAAATTTTCCTTGCTTTTTCCCATGTTTCCGCAAATCTTTTTTTGTCAAACTGAACATGCTTCAAGGCTCTTGGATCAGGATCTTTTGCTGCTGCTTTTTCTGCAGAGGCAAGGTATTTTTTCAATTTTTCATGGACAAGAGGTTCATCCAGACATCTGCCCAGAGGAGTACTGGATCCCCAGCCGAAACAGCCGGAAGCATTGTTGGAAGTTTCTTTCAAGAGTTTCCGGAACTCTCTCATCCCGCCTTCCCAGCCTTTGCCGTAATAGAAAGAGTTGATCTTCTCATCATACTTATAATAATCTGCATCAATATCCCGCAAATACAAGGCATGATAATAG
>JAFVRL010000359.1 GCA_017504325.1 Lentisphaeria bacterium
CCATTCATAGGGGAGACTTGTGTCCCGGGGTTGAAACCCCGGGCTGGGTTCTACCGTCCCGATGGGACTTATCATATACTTTTGTTTCCGGATTCAAGCAGAGTTTCCTGATCGTTTTGCGGAATATATTATGAATGGTATGGGATAACTGTGATTATTTCTGTCTTGCTCCGGGCGGGAAAATTTCTTCCGTATTTTTCCAGATACCCCCGCCAATCAGACCGTCTTTTTTATTTTCCGGCAATGTTTACGGGACAGCTGTGTGAATTTTCATAAAAACTATAATTTATCCGGTAAAAATTTCATTTTTTTAAGTTTATCCGCTTGACAGAACATTTTACTAATGATAGATTTACTCCGTGAGCGGAAAATTCTTTCTGATCCAAATACCAGTTTGCCAACATCACATATATTTCAGAAGAAAGGGACTGCAAGATGAAAAAAAACTCTTTTACCCTCATTGAACTTCTTGTTGTTATTGCCATCATTGCCATCCTTGCCGGAATGCTTCTTCCGGCATTGGCAAGAGCAAGGGAAACGGCAAGAAATATGCAGTGCATGAATATGCAAAGACAGTTTTTTATGTACAATATTGCTTATGCCGATGCTTATAAAGACTGGACTTTCGGTACAAATAAGTTTGAATATGATTATATCCCCCGTTCCAATTATGCAAGAGCATGCAGTTCACCTGTCAGTCTGGGACATATAAGAAGGATCCTTGCCGGTAAATGGGAAAACAATTATGGTACAGGTCTTGGTTTTGCCCCCTGGGGCATTACCAGCGATAACAAGCTTCTGTTCTGCCCCTCTTATCGGAAATATAACCCCACAAATTACAATTTCGGCGGGGTAAGCGGTATGGTGGTATGCAGCAAACTGGGTGAAAATGCTGACAAAAAATGGATTTCCGGCAGGGACAAGGCTTTTTTCAAACCTTCCACAGTCACCAATCCAAGCAATATACACTATATTTCCTGTACCATGTCCTATCAGCATACAGGTTTTTATTTCTGGCATCTCAAAAAAGCCAACATGGTCTTTGTTGACGGTCATGCGGAAAGCGTACACCAGAATAAAGTCATTTCTGCAAGGATCACGACCTGGGGAAATCCTTTCCCGAAAAGTTTTATTGTGAAAAAATTTGACGGAACAAAGTATCCCTGCAAATAAAACTTTTACAGGATCCTGCCGAAAGGTCCGGTATCGGAACTTTTCTGAAATAATTTACCATCCGATGCTGCGATCTTTTCCTGCAGACATTTTTCAACATGACTTGCCAAGATCTCTGCCTGCATGATCTTCGCCGGTTCCCGGAAATGATATTCGTCACTCCAGTATTTTTCCCGGTCAAGTTTATCCATGGGGGTAAAAAGATCCACCACGGGAAGATTCCGTTTTTCGGCAGTAAGAAGAGTTATTTCATTTAATTTCTTCGCTATTTCCGTTTTTTCCTCATTGTCAAGAGGTGTACAAAGCAAAAGCATTACAGGAACAGCAGGGAGTTTTGCAACAATGAAATCCAGAGTTCTTCCATAAGCCTTCTCCCATTCCTCCGGCGGAGTCACAAGAGAGTGGAGTCCATTGTTGAAAAGAATAAGGTCGTACCTGTTGAACTCAAGTACATGTTCCAATTCCTTTAAATATACAGGATCTGTCACACATTTGCATGTCCCCCAGGAGGTGAGATTTACTTTTGTTCCCAGTTTCTCCCGCAGAAAATCCTGATACTGGCAGCAAATGGAATCACCGATACTCAATACTCTGGGCGCATTCTCATCCGCCGCATTGAAGGAATAAAACTGTACCCACTCCACATTTTCTCTTTCACGGGTGCTGTTTTGCGGAAGATAATCACGGTAATCCACTCTGCTTTCCATATTTTATTTCCTCCTTAAAGTGCAACACTGTTCAAATACCAGATACAATATCCCATCCCGGAACAGATCCCTCCGGCAAGGGCGGCACGGAACCAGGATTTGATAACAAATCCGGCAATACACATTACAGCACAGTAAATGGCAGTAAGCAGTCCCCCCAGCAATCCCAGTGCCATGCACAAATGCAGACACCCCATATAAACATGTCCCAATGTTTCAGAGGAAGGGACACTACAGCCGTTCGTGACATGATAACGGACAAAAAATGTCATCCCCGCAATCAGAGGAGCGATCAAAAAAACAGGAAGCATAAGAATGGAAAATATGAGTTTCATCTTATGCTTCCTTTATTTTCACCCCGGAAACGGGAATACAGTTTCTTAATTTTCAGCGGCGTAGTTGGGCGCATCCTTCAGCATCATGATGTCATGGGGATGAGCTTCACGCAATGCGGAGGAACTCACTCTGATGAATTTTGCCCGTTCATGCAGTTCTTCGATGGTGCGGGTCCCGCAATACCCCAGAGAGTAGTGCAGACCGCCGGCAAACTGATGGATGACTTCCCACAAAGCTCCTCTGTAGGGAACCATTCCTTCCACCCCCTGGGGGACAAGGCGTTTGGAATCATCCACATCCCGCTGACCGTAACGCTCACGGCTGCCTTTGGCTTTCTTCATGGCTTCCAAACTTCCCATACCGCGGTAGATCACAAAGCGTCTGCCCTGATGCAGGATCTTTTCCCCGGGGCTTTCCTGTGTTCCGGCAAGAGCAGAACCCATCATTACGCAGGAGGCACCCACGGCAAGGGCTTTTGCGACATCACCGGACTGTTTGATACCGCCGTCGGCGATAATGGGAACAGCACCCTTGACCGCTTTTGCAGCCTGATAAATGGCTGTCACCTGCGGGGTACCGATACCGGCAACAACACGGGTAGTACAGATGGAACCGGGGCCGATACCCACTTTAATGGCATCCACACCGGCTTTCAGCAAATCCACAGCTGCTTCGTAAGTGGCGATATTTCCGGCAACAACATCAATGTTGCTGTAAAGTTTTTTAAGTTTTGCAACGGTTTCCACAACCCCTTTGCTGTGACCGTGGGCAGTATCCAGAACAAGCGCATCCACACCGGCTTCTGCAAGAGCGGCTGCCCGGTCGAAATCATAGGGGCCCACAGCAGCGGCGACCCGGAGACGGTGTTCACTGTCACGATTGTAGGCAGGTTCCATATTTTCAATGAGGGTCTTGGTGTCAAGGAAACTGTAAAGACCTTTAAGACAACCGTTTTCATCCACAAGAGGAAGTTTCCCGACTTTATTTTTCTGCATGATCTCAAAGGCTTTCTGCATGGGGGTGGCAACCGGTGCGGAGATCAGCTCTCTGGTCATCACATCGGCAACCTTCATCTTGTAGTCCTGAAGGAACTTGATATCTCTGGAGGTAATGATCCCTACAAGTTTGCCATTGCCGTCAACGATGGGAAAACCGCTGAAAGAGTATTTTTTCTCTTCCTTTTCATTAAGGAGTTCTTCAACAGTCACATCCTCTC
>JAFVRL010000360.1 GCA_017504325.1 Lentisphaeria bacterium
ACTTCCAAAGTCTTTCCCTCTTTTTCCAGTTCGTTTCTTACCGCATTTGCCGCAAACTGCTGATGGATGACAAGGACTTTTTTCCTTCCTTCTTTTCCGGAACTCTTTTTCCATTCTTCCAGTTCTTTTTTCAGTCTGGAAGGAAGATACGGGCAAAGGACTTCAAAGGGAGTCCCGTACTTTTGAGAAAGATATTCCGCCGCTTCCAGTCCGTCCGGGGCTGCCACAATATTTTTTTCACAGCAGGAGGCATTTTGAATTGCATCAAGGTGCGCACCCATTCCGTAACAGAAAATATCCTCTTCCTTTTCCCCGATCCCCATGGAGACAAGAGCTTCGGAAATGAGTTTTCCGGCATCATTTCTGCTGAAATCCAGAGGGGTTGCCCCCCAGACGCCAATTCTGCCCTTCTGTACTTCTCTTTTCTCTTTTGCAAAAGTTTTCAGTAATTCCAGATAAGCACGGCTTGCTCCGGCATCATAAAAAGCCGTTCCTTTGCTTTCCACGGCAAGACAGTTTTTACCGTTGGAACGCTTTTTCACCATTCTTTTCAATGCCCCGAAATCTGTGGCGATGATCGCAGGAACGGGTGTACCCACCAGTACGGCAAAGGGGGTACCGGTTTCTTCCATAGCCCGGGCTACTTTCCCGGCAAGGCGTTCATCCTGACCGAGAATAGCATCCATATCTCTTAAAGCGGCACTGAAAAGGGCGCATTTATTTTCAAACCAGCGGGGTTCATCAAAGCCGCAGATATTGCCGGTACAACCTCCCGCATCACAGATGACGATAAGCCCTCCAAGCTCAAAAAATACGGAAACAGCTCCGGAATGATCCGGGGCGAAAGGGGAAAGAAGTGTCAGAAGTTTTTTCATTTTTTATTTCCTCCTTTTTTCATTGCTTCCGCAAGGGAAAGAAAAAGTTTCTTTACTCCCGCATAGCCAAAAAACTGTTCCTCCCCGTTCCAGGGGATCCCGGGTGTTGTTTTATGGTAAAACATGGCATCTTTCCCCAATACGGCATGAGGAGTATTTTCCTCTGTTTCCTCATACATAAGCATGGTGGGGGATAAATTACTGTAAATTTTTGTTTCCGGACTCAATGCGGCTATTTTTTTAACATAGACAAAATTTCCCTCTCCCAGAGTACCGAAGATCTCTTTTACGGCAAAACCGTAACGCAGAAGGGATAAAGCAATTTCAAAGGGATCACCGTTGAGCCATTCCCCTACGGAAAAAGAGATCATTCCATATTCATTTCTGAATGAAGTTACCGCCTTTGCCGCCTCTTCATATTCTTTTGTATCATCCACAGAAAATCCGGCGGCCTGCCCCAGAAGGAAATACTGTTTTCTTATTTTTTCAATATCATAACTTCTGGTAAGTTCAATATAGGGGATCCCCAATCTTTTTTCCAGATCCGCTGCCGCATATCTTGCCTCCGGATGCAATACGAGATTGAAGTTTGCCTCCGCCATTTTTTCATATTGGGCAAAATCAGTACAGCGGGCTATTTCCCTTATATTTTTCACCCCTGCTTTCTGCAAAATGGAATATAATTCACAATCACTCTGCAAGGGGGAAAAGTATCCGAGAATATTTACCGCATCCCCTTTTCTTTTTGCTTTCTTCAAAAGGGAATAGATGCTTTTGCGTACAGAAACCATTGGCGGAAGTCTGCCTTCCCTTGTCAGAGCATACATGTAACAGGGAACTACCGGGATATTTACTGCTTCTTCACATTTCCGGCAGACTCTTTCCATATCTGTACCGAGGAGTGCATCCACACAGGTTATGCAGATCATGACTGCCGAAGGTTTCTTTTCCTGTAAGGCGCAGACCTCTTTTACCGCATCCACAATTTTGTAAAGATGACGCCCGGTAACGATGTCGGTTTCATCCTGTAAGAGATAATACATCCTGTCTGCATATTCGCCATCTCCGCTCATTGCCGCTGTATTTCTTCCGCAGCAGCGGGGGGCGACAAGAAGCATCACCGATCCGGGAAGAGCCAGTCCTGCCCGTTTCACACCGAACCCCTGTGCCCCGGGAGAGTTGTAAGCAAGGGTGGCAGGGGAACTGTAAACCAGATTTTTAGAGGAAAGCAATTCGGAAGGGATATTTTCCTTTCCCCTCTTCACCACTTCCTCCGCTGTATAAAAAACTGCCTTACTCATTTTCTTTCCTGTCCTCTTCCGCTTTCAGCAATTTATTTGCCAGAGCAAGAAATTCTTTGCTTACAGGAGAATCTTCCGCACCTTCCACAACGGTCATATTCCGGTCTTCCCAGTAGATGATCTCGTTACTTCTGGGAATATCCGCCACGATGGGCAGATCATTTGCCTCGGCAAAGGTACGCACTTTTTCTTCCTCGTTTTCCACACTTCTTCTGTTGAGGACGATCCCGAATACTTTTGCATAGCCTCTGTCCGCAAAGTTTTTTACCGCATTATGGATATTGTTTGCGGCGTAAAGAGCCATTTTTTCCCCGGAGGAAACAATAAGAACATGAGAGGCATAATTTTCCCGTATGGGGGCGGCAAATCCTCCGCAGACCACATCCCCCAGAACGTCATATAATACCACATCCGGTTTGTATGTTTCAAA
>JAFVRL010000361.1 GCA_017504325.1 Lentisphaeria bacterium
ATCCGGCATGAACATCTGGAAAAAACCGAAGGAAAATGCGGTAAGGAGGATCTTGTCCCAGGTAAAATTTTTCCGTTCAGCCGCCCCCAGGGCTACAGAGGCTGCCAATGCGTCCATGGCAAGACTTATTCCTATAAACAAAGGAAAAAATATCCACATACTTGTTTGCTCCGGGCTGAAGATATTATAATAATGTTGTAAAACAAAAAAAATATACTGTCTGCAATATTTACAGACAGTATATTTAATATAACCTTTACAAGTGGAAAATACAAGCAGTTATACCGTTTCTTCCCCGTTGATAAAGACTTTTTCCACTTTGGTGAGAGGATTGAGGATGTTGCCGTCACAGACAAGAATATCGGCATCTTTTCCCACTTCAAGACTTCCCACTCTGTCAGAAATGCCCAGATGTTTTGCCGGATTGATGGTAATTGCCTGCAATGCTGCAAATTCATCCATACCAGATTTCACCGCAAGTCCGGCGGCAAGAGCAAGACACTCCTGGGGGATCACAGGAGAATCGGTAATGATGGAAACCTGACAGCCCGCTTTGGCAAGAATACCGGCTGTAGCATAGGATTTATTTCTCAATTCCGGCTTGGTTGCATGCATCTGGGCGGGACCTACTGCAAGAGGATATCCCTCTTTTTTCAGAGCATCGGCAATAAGATGTCCTTCGGTACAATGTTCCAGCGTAAGACGCACATTGAACTCTTTTGCAATGCGTATGGCAGTAAAAATATCATTTGCCTGATGAGCGTGTGCCTTGAGAGGAAGTTCCCCTTTCAATACGGGAATAAGGGCTTCACACCGCATATTATAGTCAGGCAGTTTGCTGACATCATCGCCCGCAGCTTCTTTCTTGCGCATATAATCTCTTGCTTTAAAAAGAGCTTCCCGTAATTTGAAAGCAGTAGTCATACGGGAGGAAACGGATTTTGTCTGATAGAAATTCTTGGGATTTTCCCCGAAAGCACATTTGATTGCCACTTTCGGCTTTACGATCATATCATCCACTCTTGTTCCGTAAGTCTTTACTGCCATGAATGCTCCGCCAAGCACATTGGCACTGCCGGGACCTGTTCCCACAGTTGTAACGCCCCCTCTTCTGGCATTGACAATACTCTGATCAAAGGGATTGAAACCGTCATAAGCATTGAGTTCCGGAGTCGTGACATCATTTTTTTCGTTATAATCGTGTCCTTCATATTTGACAGCATATCCGGCAAGTCCCAGATGGCAATGGGCTTCCACAAGTCCGGGATAGATCTCTTTTCCGGCGGCATCAATGACGGGGTCTTTGCCGTCGGCTTTGCCGAAAGCTGCGATTTTCCCGTTTTCAATAAGAATATCGGTTTTGACTGCCTCCGGGGTCATTGCTGTATGAACGGAACCATTGACGATCCAGTAACGCATAATTTTTCCTTTCTTAATCTTTATATGTAAGACTTACATAACCATATTTTTCCAGATACCGGAGAAATTCCACAAATTTGGAAATGGATGCATCGTCAAATTCCTTATCCATTTCAAAACTGAAAAGACGCATACATTCCAGAAGTGTCTTTTCCCCGTCGAAAAGCATGTAAAGGAGATCCGGGATCACAAAAGGAGAGCGTCTTTCCTTTGCCGGAACCCTTGCCAGAGACATGAGAGTACCCGGAACAAGGCGTTTGACAATAAGTTTGTCCGCTTCTTTCTCCATACCGTGCAGAGGCAGTTCCCCTTCAGGAAGGGGCAGACTTTTTACAGCAACTTCTCCCAGATCGGTAAAGAGTTCCGCATCTTTTTCCGCAATGAGATCTTTCCAGTAACGGTTGAAGGAAAGATACTGCTCTCCGGCAATGCGGGCAAGGAAACGGATCTTTTTTGCGCCGGAAACAAGTTTGATGCGGTTTGTGCGGATGGCATAAAGAGTACCGGTGATTTTTTCTTCCAGATCCTTTACGATCATCGTCCTTACATTTCCGGCAAGTTTTCCTGCCTCTTCTTTTGTTGTGACAGAAAGAAGTCCCACAAGAGTTCCCATGATCTTTGCCACACTTGCCGCCAGATCCCAGTCCGCATCCATAAAGCCGGGACCGGCATTATGATGACAGCGGGGATTGGAGGTATGTGTCCACATGGAGGGGATCTTCATATCGCCGTCGGAACAGAAGGTATCATCGGAAAGATTGTTTCTTTCTGTTACCACATGATCGTTTTTCAGATATTTGCGGAAAAGACTTTCTGTAAGGAAATCCACGAAAGTTGGGGCAAGGATGGAACTTTGTCTCAAACTTATCCGTGCCATTCCTTTTTCCATATAATGACAGACACTGTCAAAACTCATCACATGAAGGATCTTCTTCACCTGTTCCGGATCGGTGAAATACTCATAAAAACCGTATCTTTCCATGGAAAGAACGATTTTGAGAGATTTCTGCAAAGGCGGCAGTTTTCCTGCATCAACGGCATCTTTTATGGCTTTACACAGTTCCATAATGATCATACCGCCTGTGGCATCATCAGGGATGAAAGGCTCATACATGTGAGCAAAAAAGGTGATCTCCTCTTTTTCTTTCCCGGGGATAAGTCCTGTTACCGTATAGATTTCGCCGTCATAGACTTTTGCATCCGTTTCGGCGTGGCATTTTACTTCCCCTTTTGCCAGAAGTGAACGCAGGAAGGCGGCTTTGGCGGGAGAGATGATAAAAATGGGAATACGGGGATCGTCCGCAGTATGATACCAGCCGGTAAAGGCGATGGCATTGGACCAGCGGCAGTATTGAGGATAATCCTCCCCGCATTTTGAATCGGAAATGATGACCGCTGCGGCATTGTGCAGTACGAGATATTTGTATCTCCCCATACTGTAGCCATCCATCAGAATGACTTTTCCGGCAATGCTTTTTCCTTCCGGATCTTCTTTTGCAACGAGTCTATCGTCAAGAATGACAGTATCCACTCCCCCTGCTGGAGTACCGCAGCCCCACACGCCGGAGTTGAAAGGATCAATATTACTGTCAGCGATATACTTTTCCTCTTCCGTAAGGGAATCATCCTCAATACGGACAAAGGCTCTTCCTTTCATATCCCAGGCATTGGGCATGATACAGTCGAAATAAGTATTTTTTCCGTCGGATCTGAGAACACGTCTTTCCACCTGTTCAAAGCCGGATTCCTCCATACACTTCATGGCATAAGAGGTGGAATCTTTGAAATTGGAATAGGAGCAGTTCCCTTCAAGAGCATGGATCTTTAAAGAGCGTTCTCTGATACGGTCGATACAGATCCCGGAAGAAATGATGTCATACAATATATTTTCCATTTAGATCAACCCCATATTTTTAAGTCTTTCCCTGCGCAGTCTGCAACATTCACATTCCTCATTGCTGCAAAGCATCACATCTTTCTGCACATTGATTCTGCCACAGATATATTTGACCATATCTGTTGCGTTGATAAGCATACTTTCCCCCAGATCCTGAGCAAATCCCATGGAAATAAATTCCGCATCAAATTTGGAAAATTCCTCACTGCATGCGGGATATTCAGGAATAAGAACCATCTCCCCGTCTTTTGTGAGAGCATTTCTCCCCCATGCTTCCCGGAAAGGAATGTCGTTATAGGGGACACCGGAAGCGATCTCCGCATAATGCAGCATACTGTTGCGGTTATTGCTTACATTGAGAAGAAGGATGTGGGCACCCTTCTTCAAAGCATTTTCATAGGAGGAACCGTGTCCCAGTCCGGCATTATCCGCGGAGCCTGTTGTAAGAAGTTCCGTATATTTACCGGAAACAGCCACAGAGTAAGTGGGATTGTTGCTGCGGACAGTCCCGGGGAACGTACGGAACGTTTCAGAAAGAACGCCGTTGAGTACACCGGGGGTTTCATCCTTGTCCCAAACTCTGTGGCGGGGGTGATTGAGATAACAATAGGAGAAAGTAGGCATCATCAATGTCCCTTCAGGTCCAAGTTTTTTCTGCAAAGCAGTAATGACCTCTTCCGGAGTCAGACCTTCTTCTTTGCATTTTTTAAACGATGCGTGACAAATAAGAAGCATACCTTCCTGTACTGCTTCAAGAACTTGGGAAAAAGACATTTTCTACTCCTTTATATGATTTATGGTTGTAATTTCTGTTTTATTCGTTATCCCAGGGATATTTGATCTCCAGAAGTTTACCACCCTGTTTGGCAGACATTTCCGCATAGATCCCGGGCAACGTCATACGAAGCCCCTCTTTCAGGGAGATGGGAGGCTCGCCACCTGTAAGAACGGCAGTAATAAAGTCTTCCAGAAGACGGTAATCCATTCCGCCGTGACCTGTGGCGGCTGGATTGTGCAGACATTCAAAGGGTGTGGCAATTCCTTCCTGTTCCAGAAGTTCGGAAGCAGGATAGTATTTGGTGGAATTGTACCGGATGGTACGGGGTACTTTCCCTCTTTCACTGATATCTTCAAAATATCCTTCCGTACCGAAAAGGCGGTAGGTGTGACTTCCGATTTTCGCACGGCATCTGCCTGTACGCAACAGTTTGATGACTACCCCGGATTCGGTCTGGAACTGGGCAGACTGTACGTCATCCCTGGGAAAACCTCCGTACTCTTCAATGGGTGCCTGCGGCCCGGTTCCGAAACAGGAAACTTTCCGCAAATCCTCCTTTACAAAAGAGAGGAAGGGCCCCAGAGAGTGGGTACAATAGCGGATGGGGGAAAGAAGTCTCCGCCAGTTGCCGTTTTCCGTAAGGGGATTGACTTTCCGGAAAAGGTTGTCCTCCCAGTGCTGACCGGTAACGTATTCTGCTTCCATGTAATAGGGTTTGCCCAGATACCCTTTTTTATACAGTTCCTGCATCATAATGGTATAGCGGGCATAATTGGGATTGGAACCTGTGGAGAAAATGGCTTTGCTTTCTTTATGTACTTTCCACAGCATATCCGCTTCCTCAATGGATGCCACCACGGGAATATCGCTCAATACATGGATATTTGCTTTCAATGCCTCTGCACAGAAATAGGCATGGACATCCGCCCCGGTTTCAATAAGGATGGCATCCAGATTTGCTTCTTTGAGCATAGTCTGGAAATCGGTATAGAACTTTGTTTCCGGCAGGATATCACACATGGCTTTTGTCTGCTGGAATTTTGTTTCTGTCCAGTTTGTGGGGATGAGGTCGCAAGCGGCGGCAGGGATCACCTGATCCGGAAAAGCCTCTGCGGCAAGTTTGAACATATTACGGCCTCTGTGTCCCAGCCCTACAACACCCAAACGTATCTTTTTATCCATATTAATTCTCCTGTTTTGTCCTTATCATCTTTTTTTATTCGTTGTCCCAGGGATAGCGGATCTCCAGAAGTTCCCCGCCCTGTTTGGCAGACATTTCCGCATAGATCCCCGGCAGCGTCATACGCAGACCTTCCTTCAGAGAGATGGGAGGCTCGCCGCCTGTAAGAAGAGCTTTGATAAAGTCATCCAGAAGCACATAGTCCGCTCCCCCGTGACCAGCGGCGGCAGGGTTATGGATACACTCATAGGGCATATAACCACCTTCCTGTTCCAGCAGTTCGGAGGCAGGATAGTATTTAGTGGAGTTGTACCGCATGACCTGTCCGCGTTTTCCTCTTTCACTTTCGCTTTCAAAATAGCCTTCCGTACCGAAAACGCGGTAGTTGTGACTGCCGATCTTGGCACGGCACCTGCCGGTACGCAACAGTTTGATGACTACTCCGGAATCGGTCTGGAACTGGGCGGTCTGCACATCATCCTTGGGGAACCCTCCGTACTCTTCAATGGGAGCCTGCGGTCCAGTCCCGAAGCAGGAGACTTTTCTCAAATCTTCCGGCACGAATGCGAGGAAGGGCCCCAGAGAGTGGGTACAATAACGGATGGGGGAAAGAAGTTTTCTCCAATCACCGTTTTCTGTAAGGGGATCGACTTTTCTGTAGAGATTATCCTCCCAGTGCTGACCGGTAACGTATTCTGCTTCCATATAATAGGGTTTGCCCAGATATCCGGCATTGTAAAGTTCCCGCATCATCCGGGAATAGCGTGTGGTATTGGAGTTTGCCCCGGTGGAAAACATCACATTTTTACATTCTTTATGTACTTTCCACAGCATGTCCGCTTCTTCTATGGTAGCGACAACGGGAATATCGCTTAATACATTTACGCCCGCCATAAGGGAGTCCGCGCAGAATTGTGCATGGATATCCGCGCCGGTTTCAATGAGGATGGCATCCAGATTTGCTTCTTTGAGCATGGTGTGAAAATCGGTGTAAAAGACGGTTTCCGGGAACTGTTCCGCCATCGACTTTGTCTGCTGGAACTTTGTGTCTGTCCAGTTAGCGGTAATAAGGTCGCAAGCGGCGGCAGGAATCACATAGTCCGGGAAGGCTTCTGCGGCAAGTTTGAACATATTGCGTCCACGGTGGCCCAGTCCGACTACACCCATACGGATCTTTTCCATTTTTTTTCTCCATATTTTTGTTTTCGGTTTTACGGATGCTTTACAATATCATACCGGAAAAACAATAACAAATCCCGTTACCTGACATTTTACGCAAAAATCTGACATTTTACGCAAAAATCACCTCTTACGGGTCAATATACACTGTAAACAAAAATTTTTCTATCTTTTCCGCATATTTTTTTGTATTTATCCTGATAAAAAACTTTACATCTCTTC
>JAFVRL010000362.1 GCA_017504325.1 Lentisphaeria bacterium
GATAAGTTCCTATACAGTCGGAGCAAATTTTGTCCAGCCGGATATGGAGGCATACCGTAAAGAGATCGAAAGAGTGAAAGGTGAAGTGGAAGTTGCTGCCAAACTGGGGGCAACAAGAATGAGACACGATTGCGGCTGGAGAGGCGGGGAAGAAAATACCCAGGAAAACTTTGAAAAAGATTTCCCTCTCTTTGTGGATGCCTGCGGTGAGATCGCTGATTACGCTGCAAAATACGGTATTACCACAAGCGTGGAAAATCACGGTTTCTATGTTCAGAGCAGTGAGCGGGTGCGCCGTCTTGTGGTTGCTGTGGGCAGAAAGAATTTCCGTACAACTCTGGATGTGGGTAACTTCCTCTGTGTGGATGAAGATCCTGTTTCCGCAGTGATGAACAATCTGCCTTATGCCTCCATGATCCATTTCAAGGATTTCCACATCCGCAGACAGGCGACTCCTCCGCCGGATGCTGCCGGTTACATCAAGACTCTGCACAATAAATATATCCGTGGTGCCATCACCGGTGACGGCGATGTGGATCTGGATACTATTGCCAAGCTCATTAAAGAAGCCAACTATGACGGATTCCTTTCTGTGGAATTTGAAGGTTGGGGTGATTGCATTGAAGGATGCACAAGAGCATTGAAGAATGTCATTGCCATCTTTGAACGCAATTAATATTGATCATTGTAGTTTGTGAAAAGATATTATGTGAGACCTCTTGTGTCTCTCATGATATCTTTTTTTGTCCTGAAGGAGGACAAAAATGGGGCGGATAATGGAATAACCGATTATCCGCCCCGCAGTCAATGATTTCTGTAATTTATTTTTTCAATTTATCTACCCAGTCATTGAGGATTTTTGCTGCAGCTTCTCTGCCGCCTACACCGAAAGCAATGGCACAGGCAACACAGGCAGCTCCCAGAATGAGAGAAAATGCGATCTCTACGATCCTGTCACCGATATTCATATTGCTTACAGCAATAGCGACCGTAAAGATGATGACAGCTGCTTTTACACCTGTAATGACAGCCTTGCCGCATTTGCCTTCCAGCGCGGAGGCAACAAAAGAGGCAAGCCATATACCGATAAGAAGGACTGCAATACTCAAAAGAATGTTCCCTCCGAAAGCAGCAAAGACTCTTATAAGATCCGCCAGCTGACGGAATCCCAGAAGATCACAGGCGGCAAGGATCGCCATAAGCAGAATGGAAAGAAAGGCAAGTTTTCCAGCAATAACAGACGGAGCGGTATTTTCCTTTCCTTCACTTTTGAATCCCATACCGGCAATGAATTTATCCAACCCGAAGTTGGCAGTAAGCTGTGTGACCAGACCGGCAGCGAAATTGCCCACAAGGACAGCCGCAAACACAAGAAGGGCCGCTCCGATAACATCTCCTGTTGCATTGAGGAGTTTATCAAAGAATCCGGCAACAGATCTGGAAAGTGCATCGATCTGTAAAGCGGTAAGAGCAGAGATCACAACAGGAAGGGCTACCAGAATATAGGATACGATCCCGCACATGGAAGCAAGTCCATTGTTCCCGAAGGTTTTGGAAATGCCCAGCTGTTCCCCGATGGCATTGAGGCGGCTTATGACTACAAGACCGCTGATTGCTTTCCGGACGATGGAGGCAACCCACAAGCCGATGATAAGGATGGCGGCAGAGGCAATAAGATTGGGCAGATAGGTGAGGATCTTTTCAAACATCGCCTGAAGAGGAGCTGTAACACCATAGATTTTTAATGCATTGAGTATGGCAGGAATAAAGAACAGAAATACTGTATAATAAGCGGTTTTTGCTGTATAATCTGCTACTTTTTCAGGATCATTTGCGCCGATCTGACCGGCAAGACGGATATTGAGTTTATTTTTGATCAGAGCGGATTTCGTGATCGCCCGGACGATACCTGCTATGATCCAGGCGGCAAGAAGCAGAAGCAATGCCCCTGCAATATTGGGTGCATAGCGGGCGATGGAAGAGATGAATTCCTGAAGCGGAGCTGCTGCTGCATTGAGCCGCAGAACAGAAAAACAGCCAAGTACCGTAAGGATCATAATAATGTAATAGGCTATTTTTCCCGCCAGAGTATCAGCCTGACTTACTGTGGGAATATCGGTCTCTTCGGCAAGAGACGCCCGTTTGGATGCCAGTTCGTTGATAGCTTTGGAGATTTTGCGGGACAGTACCAATGCGATCAGCCATCCCACCAGTAATATGGCGATAGCTCCCACAACATTGAGCAAACTGCTGTCTACGATCATCTTCCAGACTTTTTCAAAGAATTTTTCCATTTCCCCCTCCTTCTTTCAATGGATGAAAATTTTTCAGTTTGGAAAAAGCACTTTTTTCCCATAAAAAAAGTTTGAAATCTTTTTCCTGCTCCTACTATAATACACAGAAAAAAGGATTTCAAACCCGGAAAAATACAAAACTCTCTTTTTTTTTAAGATTTTTTCTTTTTTTTATTTTTCCCATGCAGTATTGCCGAAAATACCATCCTGGAAGAATACAGGTTTATAGCCAAGTTCCGCGGGAACTCGGCAGCTTGCCTCCAAACGCTCAAAATAATCGGGCAGATAATTGAAGTAGGCGGGATAGGCGTACTGTTCGTGTCCGATACATTCCATCATCTCGCATCCGTTTTCTTCTTTGCTTCTGATATCTTCCTCTCTGATCTTTTCTTCGATCTGGGAGGGCGTGTCGATATTGAAACAGAAAAAGGTACGGGAGAGGAAAAGACCGTGGTCGGGATCGTAATAGCAGCGTTTATTGAGCATGTGGTGTGCCACATCCTGTTCATAGAAAAATCCGATATCGCAGGAGGTGTTTTTCAACTGCTGGATCTCGCCTTCCACAATAATACGGTTGGACATAAAGCCGC
>JAFVRL010000363.1 GCA_017504325.1 Lentisphaeria bacterium
TAATATATTGTGAAAACAGGTTTTGTCAAGTATAATATAGTGTAAAGACGATAAAAAGAAAATTTTATAATAGCTGGAAAACAAGGAAAAATAATGATGACAAAAATTCTGTTTGTTCTTTTATCCGTTATAACTGTTGCTGTGCTTTCTGCTGCGGAAGTAAAAATCGATCTTAACAATGTGGTTATTGTACGCAGAAATGCCCGGCAGAAAAATCTTGCCAATGATTTGAGAGCGCATCTGGAACTTATGGGCAGCTGTAAAATAAAAGTTGTTGCCCCCGGTAAAGTTCCCGCAGGAAAATATGCGTTTTATTTGGGGATAGCTCCCAAAGGGATCAAAGGAGATTTCAAACCGGAAGAAGGCAGATACCTCATTACGGATAAGGCAGCGTATTTCTATGGGGACTCAGCAAAGGAACTGGGAGTCAGTCATGCGGTATATACCTTTCTGGAAGATTCTCTGGGGGTACGCTGGCCGGGGCTGGAAAATATTTCCCTTGTTAAAAGAAATCCGGTCATTGTGAGCAAAGTGGAAGGAAAATACATACCGGAATTGAATCTGCGCAACATCCGCCGTCAGGGGATCTGGATGGCACGCATGAAAATGGGCAGACACGATCCCCCCATTTACGGTCATGCTTTTACGAAATGGTGGAAAAGATTCCATAAGACAAATCCGGATTATTTTGCTCTCAATTACGGCAGACGTTTTCCCACCAATCAGGGCAGGATTTTGGAGGATGCCGCCCAGAATGTACCGGGACATCTTGCTGAAATGATCGCATTGTGCGTCAGTAACGAAAAGGTGTGGGATCAGGTGGTTGCCGACTGGAGAAAAGCGGGGATGCCCCTGTATATCAATCTTTGTGAAAACGATGCTCCCGACAATCTTTCCTGCCATTGTGAAAACTGTATGAAACTGGATGTGCTTACCCCTGCCCAGAAAAAGGATTGGACACACGCCCTTGCCGACCGGTATCTCGTTTTTGCCGGGGGGGTGCTTGAAAAGGCGAAAAAATACCGTAAAGATGTAAGAATCGCCATGTATGCCTACAATGCTTCCCAGAATGCTCCCAGAAGAGAGAAAGTTCCGGAGGACGTGGTCATGGGGATCGTTCCCACCAACTATACCATGGATTCTCTTGCCGACTATGTCCTTTCCTGGAAGAAAATGGGACTCAAACACTTTTTCTACCGCCCCAACCGTCATACCTATTACAAAATGCTTGTGTTTCCTGCGGGTTTCCACAAACACTTTTTTGATGTGGCACAGTTTATGATAAAGCAGGGCGGGATCGGTTTTGATTACGGTTCCCCCACAAGTATCAATCCTTCCGTACAGCTTTCCGATTATTTTGTTGCCAAGGCGATGCAGGATCCCTCCAAGTCTTACGAATACTGGATGAAACACTATCTGGAAGCCTACGGTCCTGCCGGAAAAGAGGTGGGAAATTATTTTGAATACTGGCGGAAAGAGGTATGGGAAAAACGCATTGAAAAAAATCTGAATAAAATTACTTCCATCGGCGGCTACTATAATTACGGCAGGGGCATGTGCCGTTCCCTGAAGGATTATTACAAAGAATCCGATTTTGTTACCGCCGGAAATTATCTCAAGAAGGCATTGAATACTCCCGGACTCAATGATTTGCAGACTGCCCAGGTGAAAAGACTGCTTCATTTCCATGAACACAGTGTGCTTTTCTTCAATGCTGTGGCGAACAGAACCGATAAGGATTCCATTGCCCTTATGAAGTTCCGGGAGAAACACAATATCAAACTTCTGGATCCGGATGAACAGTATTTCGGGGATGTGGCGGGATTGAAAAGAGTGAAAGACCTGAAAGATTTTGATCCCCCCTATCTGGCAACGGATATCCTCTGGAAATTCCGTCTTGATCCGGAAGATAAGGGAATAAAGGAAAAATGGTATCAGGACGGCAGAAATATTCTTAAATGGAAACATTTTATGGCAACCAACGGCAACTGGGAAAAGCCCCATGCCAGTTATAAGCAGATCTCTCCGGAGATCCGGAAAATGGCGGCAAAGTATGACGGGATCGCCTGGTACGGTACAAGTATATCCATTCCTTCCGACTGGTTCGGGAAAAGGGATATTTTCCTCTACTTCGGTGCTGTGGATGAAAGTTGTACTGTTTATGTAAACGGGGAAAAAGTCCATGAAAGACCCTTCAGGGAAAGAAAAGACTGGATGACACCTTTTACTGTGGATATTACCAAATATGTGAAAGGAAATTCCCGTACTCCCCAGATCATTATTGTGCGGGTACTGGACAGAGCCGGTGCCGGCGGGATCTGGAAACCGGTGAGACTTGTTTCAAAAATCAAAAAGTAAGCAGAAAAAAATACAGTAAATGTAAAGGAGAGAACAAAATGAAGTACCCGGAACAAAAAAATTTTACACTCATCGAATTGCTTGTGAGTGCAACTTGTCAAGTATGTGTTTTTCCGTTGTATAACCTCAAAAAAAATTATAAAAACTACACATCCTTCCGCCCGACAGGGCGCACTTCACGCTTTTTTTGCGGTTGCAAAAAAAGCTCTTCACACCTTCACACCTTCACTCAATCGGCGTTTACGCTGATTGAACTGTTGGTGGTTATCGCCATTATTGCCATTCTTGCGGGGATGCTTCTGCCCACATTGAAACAGGCAAGGGAAACAGCAAGGAAAGTAGCCTGTACCAATCAGCTGAAGACAATCGGGACTTATACACAGTTGTATTGCAGTGATTTTTCCGATTATATCCCTTATGTTATCGCCAACGCTGAAACTAAAAACTGGGCTACATACGATACGACTAATGGCTGGATCTCCGGGATCCCCTATATGGTGGGCTATGGCTGGCAGTCTTATCCTGCAAGCGATAAGAAATCCTCGACTTCCATTTACAAATGTCCCGCCCAGACTTATGCCGGTCAAGGCAGCAATATTCCGAAATGGCAGGAAGACTACTATGCCCGCCTTTCCTACGGCTGGAACCGTTATTACAATTCCGGGTACAATAAAAAACACGTCCGTATAACAGAGATCAAAAAAACTTCCCAAATCTTTTACCTTATCGAAACCCGTCGTCTGGAAACTGGTAAAGAACAGTATGTGTGGGAAGCCATTGAAAATGCCCGTCCCTGGCCCTATATTTACGGACAGCGGCACAATGGAAAAGGTAATCTTGCTTTCTGGGATGGTCATGTAAGCAGTTGGAAAGGGACCGATCCCCAGAAAGCCAAAGCTGCCCTCTGGAAAGATTAAGTTCAGTATAAATGAAATACAAAGGAAAAATGAAAATGAAAATCTTTTTGAGTCTGTTTCTTGCCGCAGCTTCTTTTGTGCTTGCCGCTGCCGGAATCGTCATCAAGCCGCAGGAAGTGGCGATCATTTACAAAGACGGCAAAGGCAATAAAAATGCTGCTGAAGATCTGAAAAGACATCTGGAATTGATCACATCTGAAAAAGTGGTCATCGCTTCTGAAAAGAAGATCCCCGCAGGGAAAAAGTATCTTATGAAAATTGGTTTCCTTCCTCCGGGAGTCAATAAAAAGTTTTCTTCACAGGAATCTCATTATCTTATCACGCCTGAAGCTGCCTATTTCTACGGCGGGAAAGACGGGGGAAGTTCCTTTGCTGTATATGACTTTCTGGAAGACAGTCTGAATGTGAGATGGCCCTCCGGAAGCGATATATATGCTCCGGAACAAAATCCCCTCAAAATATCTGTTCTCAAAGGGGACTGGTACCCGAAATTCACTTTGCGTCACTTGCGTTCTTTCGGTAAAAGCAAAAATGCTTCTGAACAGATCTTATGGAAACGCCGTCTGCGGGATTTCTGGGGATCCGACTGGAACTTCGGCCCCGGAGATGCCTATTATGCAAAATGGTGGAAGAAATACGGTAAAGATCATCCGGAATACTTTGCCATGAATATCAATGGTGTGAGAGGCCCTTCCCCCAACCGTGTCCGGGGGATCGTGGATAAAGGCAATATTGCCGCTTATGCCGGAAAAGACCTTCTGGTCGCCTTCTGCTGTACCAGCGAACCCTATCTGGATGCCGTCATTGCCCAGTGGGTAAAGATCGGCAAACCCCAATGGCTGAACTTCTGCCAGCCTGATGTGATGGATTATGAGGCCTGTTATTGCGAAAATTGTAAAGCCCTTGACGCTTATCCGGTGAAAAAGGGTGAGAAATTTTCCGGCAACCGCCTCTCCGACCGTTATGTATATATGCTCAACAAACTGTATGAAAAGGCAGTAAAGATCCGGCCGGATGTCAAGATCATGAGCGAGATCTACAACTTCTCCCAGGAGCCTCCCGTAAAAATCAAAGTTGCCGGACCTGTAAACTCCTGTTTCTCCCTTGTCCCCACCGATTTTACTCTGAAAGGGATCGATGCTCTTGTTGACGGCTGGAAAAAAGCGGGAATGGAATTTTTCTACCACAGACCCAACCGTCACGGCTATTTCATCACTCTTATGCCCTGCGGTTATGAAGAACACTTCTTCAAGATCCTTCAGAAAATGGTGAAAGAAGGTACTGCCGGATTCGATTATGACTGTGCCGGATATTTCCTCCATAACGGGCAGTGGTTCTCCGATTATATCCTCCTCAAAAGTATGCAGGAACCGGAGAAAGATTTTGCCTATTGGGAAAACCATTATATGCAGGCATTTGCTCCTGCCAATGAAGAGATCCGTTCCTATTATGCCTACTGGAGAAATGAGGTCTGGAACAAGCGTCTTGCCGCAAAAGTCGGCGAACTTCAGACCAAAGGCGGCTATTTCAACTTCGGCCGCGGTCTTGCGGAAAGACTGGGAGCCTACTATAAAATACAGGATTTTGCCAATGCGGAAAAATTCCTGAAAAAAGCTCTGGCAAGAAAAGACCTTCCATCTGATGTGAGAAAACGCATTGAAAAACTTGTCATCGACAATGAACACAGCCGTCTTACCTTCCTTGCCATTACGAAAAAGAGCGATACAAACTCCATCACTCTGCGGAAGTTCAGAGAGAAACACAACTACGAACTCTTCCCCTGGGCGGAACAGTACTGGGGCGATGTCTGCGGATTGAAAAAAGTGGATAATCTCAAGGAATTTGATCCCCCCTTCAAACGCACCCCCTGGTACTGGTTCTTCAAACTGGACCCCAATGATGTGGGCATGAAAGAAGAGTGGTACAAGGATGATTTCCGCAAGATCGTGAAATGGGGCGCATTGATGGCGACCAACAACTTCTGGGAAACACCCTATAAACACTATAAAAATATTTCACAGGAGATCCGGAAAAAGACTGCCAATTATGACGGGATCGCCTGGTATGCCGCCGCACTGGAAAAATTCCCGCTGGATTGGAAGGGAAGAAGAGTCTATCTCTACTTCGGTGCTGTGGATGAAAGCTGCTGGGTTTATGTAAATGGTAAAAAAGCAGGGGAACATCTCTTCAAAAACAGAGATGACTGGAGAACACCTTTTGCCATTGATATTACCGATTGCATCAACTGGAAAGCCTCCACGCAGATCGTCACAGTCCGTGTGGAAGATAAAAGCGGAAGCGGCGGGATCTGGAAAGATGTGATGCTGGTTTCCAAACTGCCGGGAAAAAAATAAACTTTTTCACTTTCTCTGTCCGTCCGGCAAAATAAAGCCGGACGGGAATAAAGGGAAGACAGGGGGAAAGACAAGGCGGAATATCTCCGGAAATACTGTTTTTCCTGCCGCAGACAACAAAAGGCTGTTGTCCAAACCTGAAAACAGGCAGACAACAGCCTTTTGTTATGTTGTAAAGGAAAGATTATTTTGCTTTTTTCTCCTGGAGAGCAATACGGACAACGGCAAGGCGTTCACGCAATTCTTTCCGGGGCAGCGCTCTGATCTCTGCAAGTTTTTCCTGCTGTGCCTGACGGGGAACATTTTTCCCCAGTTCCCAGTGACTTACAGAAAACATATTGACTCCCACCATTTCGGCAAGCTCCGCCTGGGAAAGATGAAGGCGTTTACGCAGACGGATGATCTTCTTACCGTAAAAACGGGGCTTCTTTTCTTTCTGCCCGGCTTCGGCATCACATTTCACATCCGCCTTTCCTTCCTCTTTACAGACTGTATCTGCTGCAACAGGAACAGAAGATTTCTTTTCGGCAGCAGCAAGCAAACGTTCCAGCGATGCTACTTTGCGTTTCAATTCGCCGATCATTTTGATCAGAGGGGCATTCGCCAGTTTGACCTCTTTCCTGGCAAGTCTCCTGATCTCTTCCTGCAATACTGATTTTACATCCGGCATAACAAACCTCCTTTTTTCATTTTTGTTTTCAATCTGTTTCCGGTATTTCTTACATTATATCTTTTTTCAAATAACGGATTCCCCTTCAAACAGGAAACCATTGATCATCATTTTAGCAACCATTTTCCCCTGATCATTACAGACAGTCACATCAAAAAGACAAGTCCTTTTTCCGCAATTTACCGCTTTTGCCTCTGCAATCAGTCTGCTTCCCGTACCGGGACGCATATAGGTGATGGATGCGTTCATAGCGGTCGCCCGCGGTCCATAGGAATTGGACCCTCCGGCAAAGGCAAAATCCGCAAGGGTGAAGATGGCTCCCCCCTGAACTACATTTGCCCCGTTGAGATGGCGTTTTTCCAAATCCATCACCGCTTTGGCATACCCGGGAGCGATTTCCACGATTTCAGCTCCGATATAAGCGGCAAATATATCATTCTTATTCAGAAATTCTTTCAAACGCTCAAGGCGTTCTTCCTTTGTTTCCATTGTGTTTTCTCCGTTGAGTGTTTCCGGTTCAGTCATTGTATTTTCCCTGTACAGCCGTTTCCGGCGGTGCGGAACGGCTTTTTGTACTTACTTTAATGATCTCCATAAAGGGCGAAAGCTCCTTTTCATCCTCTGCAGCCAACTCCCCGTCTGTAACGAGAAGATCCACATCCTCTCTTGCGGCAAATCTGGTCAGGGCTTTTTTTCCGAATTTACTGCTGGAAGTAATGATCGCAGTCTTGTCCGCGATATGGATGGAGCGTTTTTCCAGATTGGACAAATTCATATCGGAAGTATAAAATCCATATCCGGCAGATGCCGCATCACATCCGGAAATAAGATAATCCACATGGTAATCTTCGATATTGCGTTCCGCCATAGGTCCGACAAGATCCAGAGAATTTGAACGCAGTTCGCCGCCGGGCAGGATCACATGACAATGGGTTTTGAATAAAGAGGAGGCAACAGGCAGAGAATTGGTAATGACGGTAACGGGCAGAGTATTGTGTCTGGCAAGATATTTGGCAAATGCAAGTACCGTACTTCCTGTACTGATAAATAATGTTTCTGCCGGCATGATCCTTCTGTAAAGAGCTTCTGCAAGAGTAAACTTACGCTCAAGTTCCTCTTTCACAGAACGTTCCGGCTCATATCTTGCAGGAGAAAGAACCGCTCCTCCCCGTACCTGCAAAAGCATACCGCATTTTTCAAGATATTTCAGATCCCGGCGCAATGTCATCTCTGTAACGCCGAAAGAGAACGCGGCCTCCTTGATACTGAGTCTGCCGCCTTCAAGCATATCCAGGATCTTTTTATGTCTTGTATGCAATTCTGCGCATCCTTTTTTAGAGGTTTCAATAGGAAAATCTTTCACCGCCAAAATAATATTTTTTTATCTTTATGAGTATTTCCCCTGTAATCTTTCAAAGGAAAAACATAAAATGTTCTGAAAACATAACATAGTATTTTTCAATGATATGCAAACAGATTTCTCAAAAATAAATTATGAATTTCCCATCTGCTCTTTATATATAATATAGCATAAAAAAATGATTATGCAAGTTTTTTCCACATCCGGGCATAAGAAAATGTACCGTAAACTTGAAAATCATTTTTGAGAGTGTATCTTATTACTCCCGGATGGATATTTTTTCCGTTGCAACGGAAGAAAATCCTGCCATACAGAAAACAGAAGATGGATATAGATGATGAATATAAATGGAAACGGCAACCTGAACAATATTGGAAAAAAACAAAGTCAGAATCCCTCCAATAAAGAAAGGATCTGCTGGGGGGAAGATCTTTCAGTAAAGATCCTCCTCACCTCTTTCCGTTTTCTCTTTTTGAAATTCGATCCGGAAAACAGAAACAGTTTTCTTTTGCGTTGTGAAGATACTTTGCAAAAAGAATTTCTTACTGCGTTGTACGCCTTTCTCCGTATTCTGGAACAGGAAAAGACAGAAAAACAGACAGTTTCTCTTTCTCTTGCTTCGCGGCAAAGTGATTCGGTGGATGCCTTCAATCACCTTTTCACCCTGTTTTCCGGCGGCATCACCCTCCGGCATATACTGGATGAATCCCTTTTTGCCGCACTTCTTGCACTGACAGAAAAAGAGATGGATAAAGAAAAAGATCTGCGTTCCTTTTCCGATGCAACGACCTTTTCCGGACTGTGTATCAAACATGCGTTCCATTTTGCGGAAAAACTCGTTTCCCTGCTGCAGAGCTATCCCTCTTCGCTTAAAAACGACTGTTCCTTTCTTCCGGGCCGCCTTCTTCCTGCAGATGATCCAGTCCTTCTTTCCCACTCCTTTTTCTGCCGTTCCACTCCCCAGGCGGCGGCAATGGAACTTTTTGCCCGCAGGAAAAAACAGGATATTTTTGAAAGCAGCAGAGTCTTCCGGTACAGAAAGGGACTTTTCACCCCCTCCCGGCTGCCTTCCATAAGGAAACTGGAGGAGTTTTACGGCTGCAGCGAGGCAAAACGGATCATTGGCAATCACCTTGCCGCCTTTTCCACCGGCAAACATAATATTCCCCTGCTTATAAGCGGTCTTCCCGGTCTGGGAAAAACCCAGCTTACCATTGCCCATATCCTTGCCGATCCCACTCTTACTCTGATCCTTCCTGCCCCGGAGGATCTGGAAGAAGGTCTGGAAACACTCATACATTTTCTGGAATCAAGGAAAGAAAAAAAGTTTGTGATCTTTTTTGATGATATGGATGTGAGAAATATCAACTGGTATTACTTCCGTACATTTATAGGCGGTTCTTTTTCCCTGCCGGAAAACCAGTTGGCAATCATCGCCTCGAACTACACATTCCCCCCCAATGTCTCCAGCCGGGGAAGAAGTTTTGTTTTCCCGCTTTTTGATGAAATACGCTGTCAGGAGATGATCGGAGATATGTTCCTTGCCAAAGGCATGACCCATGTTTCCCCCGACCTGCTTTCTGTCATCGCTTCCGATTATGTGGAAACATTCGGGCAGAAGGAGTTTGATGAATTAAGTCCCCGTACCCTTGCCAGATATCTGGAACTTTTCCTTACAGATCAGGTGAAACGGAAACGGCTTCTGGAATTTTCCAAAGGGGAGATCATCACCCGCCCCGATCCATTGATCTTCCATGAACAGAATGTGCGTCTGATGCGGGCACTCTACGGAGAGGATGCCATTAAGGAACTGCGGGAAAGTCAACTGCCGCAGGAAAGATCATAACACACACAATCAAAGGATCAAGAGATGATGGATGAAGATACTCCCGTACTTTTTACAGATGAATATTTCATGCGCGCAGCATTGCGTCTTGCGGAACGGGCGGCAGATGCCGGTGAAGTACCTGTGGGAGCAGTTGCCGTCCGGGAAGGCATGATCATTGCCAAAGCCTGGAACCAGGTGGAGATGCTGAAGGATGCTACAGCCCATGCGGAACTGCTGGTTCTTACCAGTGCCGCCGCTGCCCTCGGAGACTGGCGTCTGGAAGATGTGGATATTTATGTAACAAAAGAACCCTGTGCCATGTGCGCCGGTGCAATGGTCAATGCAAGAGTGCGGAGAGTCATCTACGGATTATCTGATCCCCGTTCCGGTGCCTGCGGCGGATCGGAACTCAATGTGGTAAATTTCAAGGGAATGCTGCACAATGTGGAAGTCAAAAGCGGAGTCCTGGAAGACGAGTGCCGGCTCCTTATGCAAAGTTTTTTCCGCAGTGTCCGGAAAGCCAAGGGGGACAGCGGTCGGAAAGAACTGTCCGATCCGGATAATCGGAAGAAAGAAGAAGTTTGATCATACGCTGTGGCACAAAGCAGAACTTTATGGTATTTGCTTACAGCACAGGCAGAAAAATTGATGGCATACCATGTCCGGGGAGCGATCCCCGGACCGGTCTTCTGACTGTATGGATGTAATATTTGCTGGTCCTCTTATTGTTGGTCGGGGCGGCATCCAGTCTTTGTAACTTTCGGCATGGAGAATATGAAAAGTACAGATCTGCCGTAACGTATTATACAGTTTACTTCCCTGCCATAACAACAAGCAGCTCCATGAGAGTAAAACGGTATCTTTTCCTATTCTCCACCCCGTTTGATCTATTAATATTCCTTTATGGCATCATATTTTTCCACATCGGCGGCAAACTCTTTTTCCCAGGGATAATGGATGGTAAGTTTTTCCCCTTTGAGGTATGCAGATTTTGCCGCATAGATCCCGGGAAGAGTCATGCGCAAACCTTCACGCAATGAAATGGGAAATTCTTTCTTTCCTTTTTCCAATGCTTTGAACATATCAGCCAGAAGAGCGTAATCGCATCCGCCGTGTCCGATGGCTTTGGCATTTCCTTCATACTCTTCGGGCATCCATTCTGCTTTGAGTTCCGTAAGAGATCTTGTTCCGGGCATTTCGGTAGATTGAAAACGGATCACAGCAGGAGTTTTACTGTTGCGGTAATCCACTCTTTCAAAATAACCTTTTGTCCCCCAGCCCCGGAAGGAGTGGTGTCCGAATTCCGCACGGATCTTTCCGTCGCAGCGGTTGCGCAGAAGACGGATGATGACGCCGGATTCCGTCTGGAAGAATGCCGCCTGCATATCGTCAGCAGGCAATGTGGGGACAACATGCGCTCCGGTTCCCAGACAGATGGCATAACGCAGATTTTCTTTCAGGAAACGGAGGAAGGGCCCCAGTGAGTGGGTGCAGTAACGGATGGCAGGGAATACTCTCCTCCAATCACTGTGGGCAAGGATGGGGCTGTCATCACTGAGTTCACCCATTGTTCCACCTACATATTCACATTCCAGATAGAAGGGTTCGCCCATAAGTCCCCGTTCAAAAAGTCCCACGATGGTATTGGTAAATCCGGCATAGTTGGGGTTGGCACCGGTCATCAGACCCGCCTTGGAGTTCTGTTCAGCTTCCCAGAGGGCTTTGGCTTCCCCCAGAGAGGCGACAGAAGGAATATCGGAAAATACGGCAATATCCTTTTCCAGAGCTTTGATACAGAATTTTGCATGAACATCCGCCCCGGTTTCCACCATCACCAGATCCAGTTCACTTCCCTGTTCTTCCAGAAGCTGATCATAGGAGGTATAGAATTTTGTACCCGGCAGCACTTCTTTCATGGGACGGTCAACAAGATACTGTTTTTTCTCCCACAGATCTGCATCCAGATCACAGGCGGCAAGCACCTGCACATTGTCAAATCCCTCTTTGGCAAGTTTCACCATCAAACGGCCTCTGTGCCCGAGACCGACTACAGCAATTTTCAATTGTTTCATACATTTTCCTTTCCGTTTATATTTACAACACACCGGACATGCTCAAAATATACCATTCAGAGCAAAGTATTTCAAAGAGAGAAAAAAGAACTAAATAAATTTCTTCAAAAAAATATGATTTTATACCATTTTTATGTTACGAATAAAGAAATATATTCTTTTCCTGTTTTTCCCGGATGCGGAATTTTATATTTCATTGCCTCCGGCTTTTCCCGTGCCATACCCTTGAATTTTCTTTTCAGCCCCCTGCCCGATACAGAAAAAACTTCTTCTTTCCCGTTCCATTTATTTGCAGGTCAAAAGATCATCCCCCGGCGGATCCGGGGAAGATGATTTTTCCGTATTCCGGCCGGATCACTTGGCAGCGGCAGCCTCTTTTGCCATAAGATCCCGCATACGCGCTTCACATCTGTCAAGGAACTCAAGCCATCCCCGGGGATCAATAAAAGCATCGCTTTCCCCGGCAAGAACCCTTTTCCCCTTGCCCAATGTATCGTTATTGCCCACATGATTGCCTAAAAAGATCTCCACTTTTTCTTTGCGGCAGAGATCCAATCCGGCAAGGAATTTCTGCTGAAGATCCAACGGCAGACCATAGCTTTTCAGAAATGCGGCGGAAAGGGAGTTCAATCCGACTCCTCCATGCATACCCGCCCGGAATGTGCGTTTGCCATCGGTGACATCAAAGAAGTAGGAAAGAGTCCCCTCCGTGTGACCGGGGGTCAGACGGGCAGTAATGGAAGTATTGCCCAATGTGACGATATCTCCGTCATCCAGAAGATGATCCGGCTCAAAGGGGGAATCAAAACAGGGATATCCCAGTTCCTTTGCCCAGGAAAGATCCCTTGTCCCGTCGGCATAATCTTTATCCAGTCTGCCGATAAAAGTCTCTGATCCGTAAAGTTTTTTCAAATGGAGTGCAGCACCGAAATGATCGATATGTCCGTGGGTGATCAGGATATATTTGATATTCCGGGGATCAAATCCCAGCTTCCGGATGGATTCCAGAACGATATAAAGAGATTCTGCATATCCGGGGTCGATGAGAATAAGCCCCTCCCCTGTGTCGATCAAATGGGTGGAGGCAGGCTGAATACCTGTAAAATAAAGATTACCGAATACTTTGAACGGGGCAACCGGATATTGCCAGACTTTTTCCAACATGATCAATACTCCTTTTTTGTTTATATGTGAGGGATGATTTCAAAAGTCACCGGAGATCTGAAATGTCACTGCCGCTTTCCCGGCTCTTTTCAGATATTCTGCATGCCTTCTACAGTTTCCTCCCGATCCAATATTTTTACAATCCTTTTGTTACAACAGCAAACCTTTTTTCTCCTGTTCACTCCTTCTCCGGGCAACTGCCGGAATAAAAGGCAGCAGAAGGAAGATCAGCAATATTCCCAGAAAGAAAAATCCGGAAAGAAGTTGAAACTTTGATATTTCCATATGCAAAAAATTCCAACTGTCTTTCAATACTCCGCCGCCGAGCAGCCAGGTGGTAAGAAGTGTGCCGGATGCCGTTCCGATGGAAACAAAGGTGGAACAGAAAGCGATCGCCATGATTTTGTTCCCCGGCGTGGCAAGCGCAAGCATCTCCACAGCACTTGTACACATGAGAAAAGCATTGACCATCCCCAGAAAGAAAAAAGCAGTTCCTGCAAGAATAAGCATTCCCATCCCTCCTTTGGCAAGAAAGAACAATGCCCCCACAGAAAGAAGGGCAAGAACATGGGTAAAAAAGATCTGGAATGCCATCGTAACATATCTTCCATATCTTCCCAAAAGGAAAAATCCGGCAAGTTTTCCCAGTAAATTGACGGATGTAAGAATCACAATAGTCCCTGCCGCTATATTCAAAGCCGTTTTCATATAGATCAATGTCAAAGGCATCGCTGCGGAAAAAGCCAGATAAAGAAAACACAAATATAAGGAAAAGGATACAAGGGAGTTATTGTGCAGACAAAGGGAAAGGGTCTTGCGTAAATCCGCAGATTCCCGCTGCATGGCAGGATCTATGGGCAGACGGTCCATACATAATTTTCTTCCCAGCAATCCCAGTCCGGCGAACAGAAACACTCCCTGGAATACCCATACCGGCGGTTTCGCCCCCAGAAATTTTCCCAGACAAAAAAGCAGACAGGCATTGAAAAGCATGTAAATA
>JAFVRL010000364.1 GCA_017504325.1 Lentisphaeria bacterium
ATTTTTACAAAATTATGGGACAGCTGTGTTTTGAAAAAGGTAAAAACACTTAATACAGACGGATGGTTTTGACAAGGGGGAACGGGGGTTCTTCCCATCCAGCAAAAAAGGGCTGCCGCCGGAAGGCAGCAACCCCGTTACTCAAAAATTTTGAGTATAAATTATTTGGCAGGGATACCCAGAAGTTTGATGTGCTTTTCAAAATGCTCATCAAGCTGTTTGTTGTATTCATCTTCATGGACAAACAATGCACGGTAGATCTTGTTGTGCATATCCTGATCTTCTCCGAGCATTGCGCCGTAGGTGATGTGCAGAAGCTGTCTGCCGGGAACGCATTTGAGAAGTTCAGGAAGCTGATCGTCGGAAAGAGTTTCCTCTTTGGGAAGAACAGAAAAATCTGCGGTGATGTGATAAAGTTTCAATGCGGCGGGAAGAGCATCGAATGCCTTGTTGTAGATCTCACGGAAAAGTTTGGGATCGGCAAAGGAGATGGCTTCCACAGCTTCCAGCCAGGAGGTTCCGGCAGTCTTCAAATGGAAATGACCGTTGGTAAGTTCACCGATAATGGGGAAGGCGGAGAATTTATCACTTCCGGAGTGGACGCTCAATTTATAGGAGCCGAAGAAGTCGGCAATTTCCACATGCTGACCGAACTGTTTGCGGAATTCAGCAAGGTCGCCGATGTAGTCGATACCCTTCTGGAATTCCCCGATAAATCTGGGAGCCAGAGAAGCGAAAGTCACATTGCGTCGTTTGAGTTCATTTGCCACAAAGAAATGGTGTTCGGGAAGAGTGGGGGCACTGGTTTCGTCAACAGAGATCTCCAGATCCACTTTACCTGCCCCGTGAGCTTCCAGTTTTGCCCCTACTTCAGCGGCAAAATCCATAGCGTCGGTGTAGATGAGAACACAACGCATCAATTCTTCCTTTGAAAATTCGATTTTGGAAGATTTCAGCTGAACGGGTGCGGAAAGATAAAGTTTTTCCATATTTTCCCGCACATCGGCACTCAAAGCATTGTAGGCTTTTTCCACTTCGCAGATACAGCAATCTGCAAAAGCGGGATGCAGTTCATCGGAAAGGTCAAGAGTAAGCATGGTCACGCCCACTTCCAGAGCCATGTCGATGTGTTCAAAGCTCTTGAGATGGTCGCCGTCTGCGCCGTAACCGCCCATGTAGCCGGCCTGGAACACCAGGAAGGTGGCATCGTCGATCACACTGCGGTAGGTGCGTTTGGTGAGGGTGAGTTCACGGATGGACTGCTGGGCAAATACAGGGAACGCATCATATTTCTTGAAAAGTTCCGCATGGGCGGCAGAAGCAAGACCGAGACGGTCGCCGCAGCCGAAAGAACATTTTTTATTCAGCACAGGCACAGGGGCAGTCCAGGGGAAAGCCTTGCGGAGAACTGCGGCATTCTTTTCGGTAAGGGGGGCTTTTTTTGCAAAAATCCCGTTACCGGAAACAGTTTCCCCTTCAAAAGCGGCAAAATCACCGGCATTTTCCTTTGCGGTAAGCAGAAGGAACCGTTCTTTACCGTCTCTTGCCATCATGGCATCAAAAGATGCGGTACTTTTGGGGGAATCTTCATAGAAGAAAAATTCATTTCCGTTGGGGAAGAGATTTGCTGTTTCAGCAGCAACTTTTACAAGTTTCAAACTCATTTCATACTCCTTTGTTCAGTATATTGTGTTTTACAGTTTTATTTATTCAAAGATGATGTCGCCGAAAGCGGCAGGATAATGGAAATCAAAGATGGGCAGTTCACACCATGTCAGCCAACGCAAATGGGAAGAGTGATCTGCACATACAGAAATATTGCCCCTCCAGGTCTGCCCGGAAAGTTTCGGATCGATATTACCGTATTTCACAAAGAAATCCAGCGGGATACGGTAGCAGATACGCCACAAGACTTCATCTTCCACTTCCGGATACACTCTGTCGGGGAGAGTATGGAAGCGTTTGATCTTTGCCATTTCCCGCAAGGGGATCTTTTCAAAATCGCCGCTGCGCAAATGAACGATCTTATAGAGAAGCAGTCTGCCGTTGCAGCTCATCTCAAAGTTGAAATATTTTTCCATCCCCTGGGGCTGAACAAAAAATTCTGCGCAACTGTCACGGCAGACCTGTGCCTGATCCCGTTTAGCCACAGCCTGAACATATTTATCCAGCACCTGCCAATGCACATAAATGGCATCGTCATCATAAAGCATTTTACATTCTGCTTTGGGAATGTAGGTCTTTGTTACCGTGGGATCTTCCAGAATGTTCTGCGGAGAAAAAATATTGGCATTCTTCCAGCATTCTCCGTCCCATTCCCCCCGGATGTCGGCGGCAACAGAAGCTCTTTTTACGATATAGGTCTTTTTTTCCATTTCAAAATATTCCTTCTGATTGGTGAAATAAAATCAATTGTTCAACATGGCAGGAAGGAAAAGTTCCACTTCCGGGTTCATATCGACAAAAGGCAGTTTATTTTCCTCTGTCCTCATTTCCACAAGCTGTTTATCCAGCTGTACCCGCCAGTAGATGAAAAATTCATAGTCGATCCATGCACCGCATACACCATATTTTTTCTCATCTTTCCCCTGCACAGCTTTTTTCATTTTGTCTTCCAGTCTTGCAGCTTCCGTAATATGTTTTTTCACAGTTGGTGCATCATTTTTCCGGAAGGCTTTTACTGCCAATGCCCTGCAATGCCAGGACTCAAACATATTTTTCTGAAACTCTATGAATTTTCCGGCAGAAATAAAATGTCTTTCCGCCACACTTTCCCCGCACTTTTCCTGTGCCTTTTTCAGTATGGAATAAGCATTTTTCATTTTGGAGATAACTGCATCATAAGCAGGCCCGTCATAATCCTCTTCCAGAGTAGGCCAGTACTGCCACAATTTCCAGGGCGGCGGAATAAACTGATTGACTCTGGGAAGATCCACAAGAGCGTTAAAAAGTTCAAACATCTCTTCCGCAGCCGCCGGGAAATATTTTTCACACATTTCTTTAAGAACATCATCCGTTTTCAGTACGGGATCCCAGCAGAATTTTCCCAGAAAATATGTATTGAAATTGGAACGGAACCATGTATCGGTGCCGATATAAAAGGGAACGATCCCCCGCAAGCCCAGTTTGACCGCCTCTTCACAATCTTTTCTTGTCAATTCCGTACGCAAGGGCAGATTGGCACGTTCTGCAGTATTATCCGTAATATGGTAATGGAGACGGTAAACCCCTTTTGCCCCCACCAGATCCGATTTGCGTTTCCACTCTTCCGCCACATTCGTATTGGCAATAAGAGTAATGATATTCTTTTCAGGAAGGATGTCCGGCGGAACATCGCTTGTTTCCCGGGTATAGGAAAGGTATTCCACAAGCAGATCGGGTCTCACCTCATAAAGGGCTTTTGCGATCCTGTTCACCGCTTTAAGGACAACTCCCCCCTGTTTACATTTTTCACACTGACAGAATCCGTATCCATCCTCCGGCCATGTTCCCAGAATTTTTACTTCCGGATGCTCTTTGGCATAGGCTACATAGGCATTTTTCAGATACTCCACGGCTTCATCATTTCCGTAACATATCTGTCCGGTACTGAATCTTTTCCCCTCTTTATTCATGGCAAACCAGTCCGGATGTTCTTTAAAAAGAGAAGTGGGGAAGAACCAGCGGCCGGAGTGTTCACTGATATTCAAAATCATACTGCGTTTCTGCAATTCCGGCAGAAGTTCCTTTTCCACATCGATCCAGTTTACGATCCAGCCTCCGGGGCGTTTCATCGTCCTTCTTGTGCTTGTCATAAGCATGTTGAAGCGGTTTTTGGAAAGAAAATCAAGAATGACTTTTATTTCATCCACATTTTCCTTACAGACGGAAAAAATACATTCCCCTCTGAATTCCAGTGCGGGATTTGTTACTTTTTCTGTTACTTCCAGAAAATCTTTCTGCGGGACGACCTCATTTTCTTCCCCCATCCATGCCCAGCAGCAGCCGTTTTCTTCAAGAAAAGTATATACGCCATTGAGGATCCCTCCGGGCTTTGCTGCGGAAAAGACCACATTCTTTTCTTTGCAGGAAATACGGAATCCGTCAAAACGGATCTCTTTATCAAAACTCTTCTCAAAAGTAAAAACAGGGGAATTGTCCTTATTTTCCGTAATCACTGCAAGAGTGATCCC
>JAFVRL010000365.1 GCA_017504325.1 Lentisphaeria bacterium
AGTCCACGGCACTGCCCATCAGTTCCCGGAATCCTCTGCGTGTGATCTCCTGCCGGTCGGGTTCAATGGTCTCCAGAAGCTGGTCGATCTTCTTCTCCAGATAAAGACTGTACCGGTCTTCAAAAAGAATATCTTTCGCAAAAGCCTTCTGCAATGCGGGGATATTGCCCACATAAGTCATACATCTTCTGCGTTTCCCCCCCACCCGGCAAACAACGACTTTACGGAAATAGAGATTGCCTTCATCTTCAAAAGCATCGATCTTTTCAATATCTTCCGGCGAGAGATCCTTCAGCAGTCTGCCGTTGGTCACAGCTCCAAACTGTTTGACGGTGAAATAAAAGGCTCCGGGAGGAACGACACGCATGAAATTATGAAGAACTGCCTCCTCACTTTTTACAGAATGATTCAGAAGCAGCTTTACATGGGCATCATTCATAAGCGTACCGTAAACGAAAAGGTCGATACGGTCACTGCGTACATTTTGGAAAGAATTGCGGATATCCTCCACTTCTTCTGCACTGTATGGTCTGTGGTGTCCGGCATACGCACTGCCGCAATCCGTAATCTGTCCGGTCATAACTCTGCTCCTTTGCTTACACCCCGGCAGGGATCTCCATGTGAACGGCAGTTTCATCGCAATTGGCAGCTTTCGGACAGATGGAACAATCACTCCAGATTTTCTGGGGGAAAAGTTCTTTTTCCACGATCCGGAATCCCAGACGGCAGAAAAAAGGCGCACGGTAAGTCAGAGCAAATACCCGGCAGGGACATTTTTCCTTTTTCAGCATATCCAATATCCCGCTTACCATAAGAGAACCGATCCCGCATCCGGCCAGTTCCTTTTTCACGGCAAGGGAACGCACCTCAAAAAGCGAATCACCATAGTCACGCAGAGCCGCACATCCGGCAAAACGCCCATCCTTTTCACAGATCCGGAAGTTGCCTATCCGCATTGCCAGATCTTCCTTTGTCCGGGGCAGCAGCAGACCGGATGCCGCATATTCCTGCAATATGGTATGAATATCATCCACATCAGAGACAACAGCCTTGCGTACTGTCACAGTTTTTACATCAACAGGAAATTCTGTACTCATATTTCTTCCGCAGAGATCGTTTTTCTTCAAACAGCAGATCAATCCTGCCCACCTTTTTTCCCTTCGGAAAAGTACTCAATGGAACGGAATTTGCTGTAACGGTGTTCCTGCAACTCTTCCGGCGTATATTTTTCAAATTCGGCAAGGGCAGCAATAAGGGTCTTCTTCAAAGTGGCAGCCATTGCATGGTAATCTTTCTGCGCTCCGCCCTGGGGTTCTTTGACGACAGCATCCACAAGTTTGAGTTCAATAAGCTCTTTTGCGGTAAGATGCAATGCTGCGGCAGCTTTTTCAGAATATGCTCTGTCCTTCCAGAGGATGGCGGCACACCCTTCAGGAGTGATCACAGAGTAATAGGAATTTTCCAGAATGAGGATTTTATTCCCCACACCGAGAGCCAGAGCCCCTCCGCTTCCGCCTTCCCCGATGACCGTAACGATGACCGGCACTTTCAAAGCAAACATCTCCCGCAGATTCACGGCAATGGCTTCGCCGATATGCCGTTCTTCAGAGGCAACACCGGGAAACGCACCGGGAGTATCCACAAAAGTAAGGATGGGAACATTGGCGGTTTCCGCCATTTTCATAAGGCGCAGAGCCTTACGGTATCCTTCCGGATGGGGACAACCGAAATTGCGGAATACATTTTCTTTTGTATTGCGTCCTTTCTGTGTACCGATGACCATAACATTTCTGCCGTCAAGTTTGGCAAAACCGCCGACAATGGCGGGGTCATCAGCATAACGGCGGTCTCCGTGAAATTCCATAAAATCAGTAAAGATCCGTTCCACATAATCCAGTGTATAGGGTCTTGCGGGATGTCTGGCAAGCAGCACTCTCTGCCAGGGAGTGAGATGAGAATAGACCTCTTTTTTGGTCTCTTCGATCTTTTTCCGCAGCATCTTCAGTTCATCGGTAAAATTCATGGATTGTTCTGCATCCAGTTTTTCCCATTCAGCCAATTTTGCTTCCAGTTCGTATATGGGTTTCTCAAAGTCAAGCATGAATTCCGCCATAATCTCTCTCCGTTCAAGTTTCAGTATTAATTACAGAAGATATAATATACACTCTCCAGGCAGTTTTTTCAATCCCGGGAACCGTTTTTCAAATATTCCTCACATCAATTTCAAACCGGGCAGATCCTGAATATCCACGATTCCGGCAACTTTCCCGTCAGAATCCAGCACGACCACATCATCTATATGCCGTTCCTCCACGATCTTCAGCACCTCCACAGCCAGTGCATCTGCACAGATGCATGCAGGATTTACAGTCATATAATCCCCCACTTTCCGGGAAAGGATCGCCATATCATCATCGGCTTTTCTGCGGAAATCCCCGTCAGTAAAGATCCCGGCGAGTTTTCCCTCATCATCCACGATGACGGCAGATCCGCCGTGCGCTTTTGTCATGGCAAGGATCGCCTCCTTCACAGTGAAATCCGCCTTGACTTTGGCAAGATGTTCCCCGGATCTCATTACATCGCCAACTTTCATGGTAATGGCTCTTCCGATCGCTCCGGAGGGATGAAGTCTGCCGTAATTTTCCTTTGTGAACTTACGCATACGCATAAGGGTCATGGCAAGCGCATCCCCCAACGCGAGAGTGGCAGTGGAGGTCGTGGTAGGGGCAAGATTGAAAGGACATGCCTCTCTGGTAACGGTCATGGGAACCGTAAAGTCCGACAAATTCGCCAGAGAGGATTCCGGATAACCGGTAAGAGCGACAACCGGAACACCAAGGCGTTTGGCAGGCACGATCACGGAAAGCAGTTCGTTACTTTCCCCGCTGTAACTCAAAGTAAGCAGGATATCCCCTTTCTGGATCATTCCAAGATCGCCATGCATCGCCTCAACCGGATGCAGGAATATTGCAGGCGAACCGGTACTTGCCAGTCTAACATAAACACCACGACGGTGTCCATAATAGTGTTGACATCGCTTTTAAGGCGGTCGCTGTTGGTTTCAAACAATATAGG
>JAFVRL010000366.1 GCA_017504325.1 Lentisphaeria bacterium
ATGAGTTTGAACAGGGATTCCGTAAATATTACAGAAAAAGATTTAAAAAGGATGTCAGGATCGATTTCCGCGCTCCCGGCGGAACATCCGATATCGTGCGATATATCCATGACCGTTATACCGCCCAATTTAAAATGTACTGGGAGCAGGACAAAAATAATCCCCCCTGGGATGATGTGATCGCCTCCGCTTTCAATGATCCCAATATTCTGAAAGATCCCGCCGCACCGGGAAAAGCGATCCTTGCCAGAAAAAAATTTCTTGCGTCCGATGTGGGGATCGGTATAGACCTTTTTGCCGGAGGCGGAACATTTGAACACGCAAGGAACGCTTCTTACGGTTACGCTGTGGATGGGGGCTTACAGAAACGCCATCCGGAATATTTCAAAGAGGATATGATCCCCTGTTTTTTTGCCGGTGAATATATTTACGATCCGCGAGGCAGATATTACGGCGTGACCCTCTCCTCTTTCGGCATCTGCTGCAATTATGACCGTTTGAAAGAACTTTCCGCCGGAAGAAAAAATTTCAGAGAGCCGGAACGGTGGGCGGATCTTGCCGATCCCTGCTATTACAACACCCTTGCCGCAGCAGATCCTACCAAATCCGGTTCCGCAAATAAATCCTATGAGATCATCGTCCAGCAGGCGATGCATGAAGTCATCCCGGAAAAGGATAAAAAGAATCCCTCCGTTGAACAGATGAACAGAGCCTGGGCAAACGGCATCAACCGGGTGAAACGCCTTATGGCAAATACAAGAACCATTACCGACAGTGCCGGAAGTGTCACAAGGGAAGTGGCAAGTGGCAATGCCGCCGCAGGAACAGCCATCGACTTTTACGGTCTCACAGAAAAAGAGTGGAACGCTGTCCGGATCGGGACTCCCGTGGTGGAATATATCCCGCCCAAAGGCGGTACCTGTATCGGCGCAGATCCTGTCCAGCTTCTCCGGGGAGCCCCCCACAGACAGGTGGCAGAGGCATTTCTTGATTTTATCATCGGTCCGGAGGGGCAGAAATTGCTCTGTTTCAAAAAGGGCGTGGAAGGAGGCCCGGAAAAATATACATTGCGTCACTCGCCGGTAAGAAAAGATCTTTACAGCAAAAAGTATTATTCAATGCGTACCGATCCGGATTATTTTCCTTATGAAGCGGCGGCACTTTCCTTTACCTACAATGGAAAATGGACAGGCAGATATTTCAGTCTGATCCGTGTTCTCATCCGGTGTATTGCCCTGGATGTACGGGATGAATTGAAAGAAGCCTGGGGTGCGATCATTGCCGCAGGCGGTCCGGAAAAAGTCCCCCTTGCCATGAAGGAATTTGAAAAGCTCCCCTTTAACTATGCAGAAGCCTCCCTTGCAGCAAAAAAATTACGGAAAAGCAAAAATAATTCCGCTCTGGATATAGCCGCAACTACAAGAAAATGGAGCGATTTTGCAAGAGAACAGTATAAAAAAGCCACCCGTCTTGCAAAGGAGGGGAAATAAAATGTTTACAAAAATTTTGAAATATATCCTCATTGTTTCCCTGCTTCTCTTCTTTGCCATGTTTCTTTTTCTTCCTGTTTACACGGTCGTGGAACAGGGATGCAAACTCTCTCTCTTTCAGGAAATTTTCCGCAATACGCTTTATTTACAGGGTTTGTTCAATTCCCTGTGTATTGCAGTAACAACAACTTTCCTCGTTCTTCTTATTGCCCTTCCTCTGGCTCTCTTTTTTGACCGGTATGATTTTCCCGGCAAAAATCTTTGCGGGATCTCCGTCATGCTCCCCATGATCCTGCCGCCCTTTGTAGGGGCATTGGGATTCCAGCAGATTTTGGGACATTACGGAATCATCAATACCCTTCTTGTGAAAGCAGGATTTTCCCCCGTTGATTTTCTGGGGGGAAACGGTTGTTTCTGGTCGGTGTGTGTGATTGAAGCATTGCATTTATATCCCATCATGTATCTCAATCTTGTCACCTCTCTGGGCAATATCGATCCCGCCCTCACGGAAGCAGCCAAAAATCTCGGTGCAGGCAAATGGACGATTTTAAGAAAGGTGATCTTTCCGCTTCTGAAGCCGGGACTCCTTGCAGGGGGAAGTCTGGTACTCATCTGGAGTTTCACGGAACTGGGTACGCCACTCATGTTCGGTCTCACCCGTACAACAGCAGTACAAGTATTCAACGGGATCAATGAGATCGGGACAAATCCCCTCCCCTATACTCTTGTTCTTGTTATGCTTGCCTCTTCCCTGCTTCTGTATCTTCTCTCCCGTTTTTTCCTCCGTTCCGACCGTAACAGCGTAACGGTAAAAGGAAGTATGGGAACAGCCGCTGTCAAAGCGAAAGGTCTTGCCGCGTTTGCCGCACCGGGGGCATTTCTGATCGTCACTTTTATGACAGTCGCCCCGCATATTGCTCTCATACTTACAGCATTCACCCGTTCCTGGTATAGGACAATCCTTCCGGAACACTTTACACTCATGCACTTTGAGAATGCCCTTTCCCACAAAGTAGTCATTCCTTCCATCATCAACAGTCTGAAATATTCCTCCCTTGCCATGATCCTCGCTCTTATTGTGGGAACACTTATAGCTGTGATCGTGGTACGCTGGAAGTTCAAAGGAGCTTTTATTCTTGATTTGCTTGCCATGACCCCCCTTGCAGTTCCGGGGATCGTCATTGCCTTCGGTTTTCTGGGAATGAGCGTCAAATATTCCTGGGCAAATGATCTTTTCAATCCGGTGGATAACCCCCTTCTTCTTCTGGCGGCGGCGTATGCTGTAAGAAGATTGCCCTATGTGGTAAGAAGTGTTGCCTCCGGTCTGGAACAGACTCCGGAGGAACTGGAAAATGCTGCACGCAATCTGGGCAGTACTCCAACGGGAGCTTTTATGAAGATCACATTGCCTCTTATCACAGCCAATCTGCTTGTAGGAGCTTTATTCGCCTTCAGTTTTTCCATGCTGGAGGTCTCGGATTCTCTTATTCTTGCCCAGAAAGCGGAATTTTATCCCATAACAAAAGCCCTGCTGGAACTTTCTCTTATTCTGGGATCCGGTCCTGTGACCGCCTGCGCTTTCGGCGTATGGACCATGGCATTTATGGCGGCAACACTGGGAGCGGCGGCAATTCTGCTGGGGAAAAAGATCGGTTCCATTTTCCGGTTGTAAAAGACCGGATAAAGAGATCGCCCATATACAGAAAAGGACTGTTGCAAACAGTATTTTTTGCAGCAGTCCTGCGATAAATTCCTGTTTCCGCAGTTTTACCGGTCCGTTGCTCTGATCCCGTGCAGAAATTTTATATGGGGAAGTAAACCGCACCGTATCCCCAGTTTATGGGGCAGATATACCTTTTTTCCGGCAATGGAGTTCACAAGATCCTGTACCAATGCTTTCTGCGGCTGAACCAGACGCAGAAAACCATCCCGGATCTCCATGGGATCTATTGGATCATGGACAAAATATTCCACTTTTTCAGCGACACTATCCGCATTGTCTTCCGCATACCGGAAGGCAAAATCCGGCAGAAGAGTATCTCTTCCCCCCAGATTTACCGTATTGACCACAGGTATTCCGCAAAGGGAATATTCTCCGCAGGAAAACATTGCCCCTTCCACGGCAGACAGTGCCAGACCGCAGGCGGATTCACAAATCTTTCCGCCAATAAAAAATGCCGGTACTTTTCTGCTCCATACAGCGTGAGGCATACGGGCAATGACTTGTTTAAAATACTCTTCTTCCTTCGCAGCATAGTCGCCAATCAAATGCAGGTTTTCAATTTTTTCTGCCAGAAAATGACGCTTGAAGGGGGTAATACGGGCAATATAAAGCGCATGAAATTTTTTCTGTTTCTTTTTTGCCACAGGATAACGGCGCGGGTCAAGGAACACATTGTGATTTACAGTATATACTTCACAGAACTCCCGGATATTCGCCGCTTCCGCCGGTGTATTGGCAAGAAAAATAAACCTTGCTTCCGGAAATATTTTCCGGGCATCGGCAATACGGTTTTTCAAATCAGCCAGCACTTCCGGCAGTTCAGCAGACCACCCCAGAGACAAAAGCATGGTAAATCTTTCTTTTTCAGGAATTGCTTTACTGAAAGAAGAAAGATTCCGCAAAAAATCCATTTCAAATGCGGCAACGATCTTTGGCGAATGATTCAATATGTAAGCAGGCAAGTAATTTAAAAAACTCATTTGACACTCTTCCACTCTCTGTATTTGATCAGATTCTGCGTCCTTCTATTTGCATTTGCAACGATATTTCCGGCAAAAATGGAAATACAGTTATTGGTAAATCTGCCGTTGACGATATGCAGAAGCGGTAATGGACAATGGATATCAAGGACACCTTTTTCCGGATCAATAACCGCCCCGCAGAAATTTTTTACTTCCACTTTGCGCCAGAAAATATTTTTATGTTCCGGCATATAAAATACTGCTTTGATATTTTCCTGTGCCGTACCCGGAGTATTATCTGTTTTCCAATTCAGAGGATTGATATTGCAGGCATCTTTATTTTCTGCGGATTTCTCCAGTTTTTCATTGTTTATACGGCTTCTCCAGGTAATGATCACCCCATAATCATTGGCATTGGCTGCTGCTTTCAGACCCTCCCAGTAAAAATCATCTTCAATACCGGCAGCGGTTTTAGGCTGCATATCCGGCAGATAGGCTGCAATAAAACCATTTTTCACCGTCAATCCGTCCACATTCTGCATTGCAGCATAAAGCAGATCCGCCCCCCGCCCTTCAGCAAGCAGGATAAAAGGATGCCCCGGTTTATGGAATCTTTCAAGATAATATTCCAACGCAGCAGTCACATTTTTCACATCCGGCGTCTGAATCTCCGGTACAAAAACCCTTACTCCTCTGCCGAAAATATCGTTGGTATGCGTTTTTGCCCAGTTGAACTGGATATCATGGGTGTCCCCGTACCCGGCAGGAGCTTTTCCAATGTAAAAAAGATCGAATCTTGAATAATATTGCGGTATGTCATTTTCCCGTATAAGCCAGTTCACACCGTAATCATAAGGAGATACAGAAGAACACCCACTAAAGATCCATACACAGCATACCACAAACAAAAGATAAAAAAGTTTTTTCATTTTTTCCTCCATATTTTACTGAAAAAAACCCTTCCGATGAAAAGAGGATTTCCTATTATATATCGTTTGAACAACCGTACAGGCTCACAGTACAGCCGGAAACACCACTCCAGTCCGGCTTTTCTCATCCATAACGGCGCCCTGGGGATGCGTTCCGAAACAAAATCCAGCAATCCACCCACTCCGATCGCCACACATCCGGGCAGACGGTCCAAATGACATTTTATCCACTCTTCCTGCCGCGGCACCCCCATGGCAACAAGAAGAATATCCACTTTAAGCTCCCGTAATTCAGCAAAGATCTGTTCTTCATTTTTTCCTTTGAAAAATCCGTCAGCACAACCGACGAAATCGGCTTTACCATTCAGAGCTTTCGCTTTTTCCAATGCCTTTTCCGCCACTGCGGGAGCCCCGCCGAAAAGATAGATCCGGTAAGGTCTCTGCGCCAGAAGCGGGAACATATCCGTTCCGTTGACATTTTCTTCCACTTTATACCCCAGCATCTTTGCCCCGATCTTTGCGCCGATACCATCCGCAAAAACACAGGAACACTCTTTAAGGATATGTTTGTATTTTTCATCCTTGTATGCTATATTCAGGCAATGAGCATTGATAAATGCCACATGATGGGATCGTTTGCTTTTGACAAGCACATCGATCTGCTGCAATGCTTCATCCATCGTACCGCTGAAAAAGGGTATGCCCAATACACATGCAGAGCGTTTTCTGTAAATTTCTGTCAAACCTTCCGCTGTATTCTGCCAACAGAACCCGGCAGCTTTTTCCCTGCCTTTCTGAATCAATTTCTTTTGATACTCCGGATCGGACAGGATCTTTCTCATTGCCTCACTGATCTGCTGAACGGAACCGGGATCAAAAAGTTCTGCAGCATCTCTGCCAAGCTCTCCGAGAGAAGAGGAACTGGAACACGCACAGGGTAATCCGGCATGCATCGCCTCAAGAAGCGACAAACCGAACCCTTCAAAATGCGACGGAAATATATACATGGCACTTTGAGCATAAAGCTCCGGCAGTTTGGTAAATTCCACAAACCCGGTGAACTTGAAATGGTCCCTGCATGGAGATTTTTCCGCATATTCAAAAACTTTTTCCGCCCCGTTCCAGCTTGCACCGGGCATAACAAGACAATACTCATTCCGCAGTTTTTCCGGCAGAAGTTCAAAGGCTTTCAGTAAGTTCAAATGATTTTTTCCCGGATGTTCGATACGGGAAACATAAAGGATCTGTTTAAGTTTCTCCCTCCGGACTTCCGCCGGAGGTGTAAACCCATTGTAAACGATCCTGATCCTCTCCTCCGGGATATGCCAGTATTTTACAAGATCATTTCCGGTCGACCGGCTGATCGCCGCAACACATTGGGCTTTACGCACATAATGGGGCAGAACTCTTTTGATATAAAACATCCGGAAAAGATCATATTTCACAGGAATATGATACTGGGAAAGATCATGGACAACCGCAATGGTAAATATGGGATAAAAAGAAAATGCCCTGCGGTTGGCGGCAAGAAGGATACAGAAATCATACTTTTGCCAATCGATCTTCCGGGGCAGGACAAAAAGACTGTAAAGCATGGACAAAAGCGCATTGCGCTTTTTGATACGGATAAGCGCAAAACGCTCAAACTCCTTTGCCCCGTCATCTTCCACGATAAGCGTCAAATCATGTCCGGCACTCTCCAATACACGGACAACTTCCCGGATATAAACCGATATACCGGATCTTCCGTTATCAAAAGGGATCGCTGAAAGCAATATTTTCATTGGATCTCCTCC
>JAFVRL010000033.1 GCA_017504325.1 Lentisphaeria bacterium
AGTCCGCCGGTCATGGAGAAAAGGCGGTTCCAGCGTGCCATATAGGTACGGCCGCCTCCGTAAAATTCCCGGTTTTCTGCAAGAAATACTTTTCCCAGAGTTCCTGCATCAATGATCTCTTTCAGGCGTTTGAGTACGGCACGATGACGCAGATTGAAGCCGATCATCACAGTTATGCCTACTTTTTTGGCAAGTTCGATGATCTCTTTACCATCTTTCACATTGGTGGCGAGGGGTTTGTCGATCAGGACATTCCAGCCCAGATTCAGAGCGGCAATGGCACAATCATGGTGGAAGGCATCGGGACTTGTGATGATGACCCCGTCAAGAGTTTCCTTTTTGCTCATCTCTTCCATAGTGGTATAGAAATTGGGGGTGATCCCCAGAATCTTGGCAGCTCCCCGCATACGCACAGGATTGGGATCGCACAATGCGGCAATCTCCACATCTTCCCTGCCGGAAAGGATCTTACCGAAACATCCGGTACCGCGGGTACCGGTACCAATAATAGCTACACGCAATTTTTTACTCATCTTCTGTCCTTGTTTTGTTTATTTATGGTTAATTGTAAGATTTTTTACAAAGTCATTAATATATTCCTTTTTCCTGAAAATTACAAACTGAAAATGCTGAAAAATCACATTCCCGCAAAAATACGGAAACAAAAGAATAAGAAAGTACCTGTCCTGCTGTTGCTGCTGTAAAAAACAACGGGCTGCAGCACCCGCTTTCCGGTTTGCCGCAGTCCGCATTTTTTCCCCGGACATTATTTATCTGTCAGGGATTTTTTTGTCAGTTGGCAGTCACGATGAAGGTATCATCTTCCACAACTTCATCGGCAAGAACAGGGAAGCCGCCTGTTTCTGCGATCTGCTTATTGGCTTTGGCGTCCGCTTTCGGAGCGCATCCTTTGGAACCGTCTTTCATCTTCACATGTTCATTGGCAGTACATTTGGCAGAACCGTTCTGCGGGCATTTTTTCACCTCTTTGACTGCCCATTTTTTCTGGCAGGGGACCATAGCATTGCCGCAGTTGTTGTCGGGACAGACAACTTTTTTATCTGCAGTCTGCATGTGTCCTTTGCCGGAACATTTATTGCCTTTTACAGGACACATTGCCAGAGGTTTGGCACACCAGGTCTTTCCATCTTTTGTCTGCCAGCACTGGGTGGCAGCACAACATTTGCCATTGGCATTATTCGGCACTGCTTCTGCATCCCATACTGCAAAGAAGTAGATTACCTGCCCCTGGGGTGTCACCGCCTGTTTTACTGCGCCTTTGGGTGCATTGACCGCATTGGAAGGACACTGGGCGGCAGGTGCCGGTGCCGCAGTTCCTGCCGGGGCAATAGCGGCAGGTGCGGGAGCTGCTGCCGGGGCCGCAGCTCCTGCAGCAGCTCCTGACTGTGCCGTCTGGTTCTGTGCCTGACAGCCGAAAGCGACAACAGCAGTAAAAAGTACGGACGCGATTGCTTTGAGAGTTTGGATCTTTTTCATCTTTATCCCCCTTTGATTTATATTGTGCGGCAGAATAATGACCGTTGCCGCGTTCCGGTAGAGATTAGTTTACACTTGCGGAACAACTTTTACAAAAAAAGAAGATGAAAAAAAACTTATAATCCTGTATTATTTTTTCTCCGGGAAAAATATTTGTACAGGGAAAAAAGAATATTTTTGCGGATAAACCGTCTTTTATAATGTAAAAGGATATTTTACATACATAAATCACTTACGGTGTTTTTTCTTTTTCTGTTCCGGCAGGAAATCCGCAGAGGCTTTATCCAGGAATTTACACACATTTTCCACTCCGGGGAAATTGGAAAACAGAAGAACAGAAGGGGAAGAAGACAATTTTTCTGAAAGCACCGGATCTTTTTTTACACACCCTTTTTCCACAGCAAGCAGATAATCTTTCAACTCTCCTTTTTCCATACTCTTCAACCGTTCTTCAATACGGCTTTTATGCCAGAGATGAAAGATCTCAAGATCAAAAGTACGCCCGGTAACAGAGTGTTCAAAGGTAAAGTCCGCAAAGATATTTTCCCCTCCGGGCAATTTCCGGAACGCGCTTCTTTCCGTAAGATGCCAGAAAAGAGACTTCTCCCGGAAATATTCAGCAAAAAGCCGGATCTCTTCAGGAATATACGCTCCCATATTTTCAAAATGACATTTGAGACCACTTGTGTGATCGATTTTCAGCAGATGGCTTTTGCCCTCCGCCAGAGTGATCTCTGAACGCATTTCCCACTCCGGCAACCGGCACACGGCAGGGAAAAAACCAGCCAGAAGCAAACCGTACTTTACAGAATTATCCAATATAGCGGCAGGTCCGTCGATCACAAAAGAAAATTTTTCCTCATCCCCTTTTTTTTTCCCCGGAAGGGATGAAGCTCTGCAAAGCAGCCGGAAAAATTTCAAATACTTGAAAACTCTGCGCAATTCCTGCACTTCCCCGCCCCCCGCAGTTATTTCCATACGGGAACTGTATAAAAGCAGAGAACGCACCAGCTCCATATTGTATCTTTCAAGCAACTCTTCCGGAAAGGTTTTCCGTACCCGTAAAAGACACTCATTTTCCGGGAGATCCCCGTAGACTTCGCCCCGGGGAAATCCGGCAAGCACATTCGCCAGACTTTCTGTACGGAACTTTTCCATATTCTCCGGCAGTTTTCCATTACGGATCATTTCCGCAGACAATGCAAAAAGTTTCTCCCGTAAAGCGGGAAAAGGAGTTTCCCCGGCAAGGGAATATTCACTTCTGTCATCCAGGACTTTCACGATCCCTTTTGCCAGTTTCTGGTCCCGTTTACTGTTGATCTCCACTTTCAGAAGTTCATCCAGTTCCTTGCGGCGCAAAGAGATACTTTCTTCATACAGGGAGATGAGCCGTTCTGCAAAATATAAGAGACGGCTGTCTTTCACATCAATAAGATCCGGTTTGATCCTTTTGCCGGCAATATGATAACGGAGAAGGTCTTTGGTAAGCATATATCACCTTTCCCCTGTCTGCGTTTCTTCCGGCAACTCCTTTACCGGAGCTTCATTATACTGGTAATTACCATAGGCACGGTGCTGACGGCGGCGGAAACTTACACTCATTTCACTGGTTCCGTCACTGACCAGTTCATACAATACAGCCTGTTTGCCTTCTTTTGCACGGAGGATACGCCCCAGCCTCTGCACATGTTCTCTGGTACTTCCGCTTCCGGAAACGACGATACCGATACTTGCTTCCGGCACATCCACTCCTTCATTGAGTACTTTACTGGTAAGCAGTACCGGATATTCCCCGCTGCGGAATCTTTCCAGAAACTCTTTTCTTTCCGCCGCCTTTGTCCTGTGGGTGATCACCGGAAGACAGAAACACTCCCCCATAGCGTATGCCGCATCATTATCCGCAGTAAAGACAATGATCCTTTCCCCCGGATTGTTCCGCAGGATCTTCCAGACAGCTTCCAGTTTGCTTTTTCCGTATCTGGCGATACTGCGCTGTTCCAGATACCCCTTCAGAGCCTCCCGGCCTCCGGGAGCGCGGGCGGCAAGAATAATAAAGGAACTCCAGGCATCTTTCATGGAAAAATCAATATTATGACGGCGGACAAAAGAAATATATTTTTGTCTTGCCTGCGTATATCTTTCCTGTTCCTCTGCCGAAAGAATGACCGGAATACGCCTTGTGATGTAAGGGGAAAGCACACTTCCTTCCAGTTCATGGATATGGATACGGCAGACCAATGGACCAAGCAGTTTTTCCATGATCTCAAAGCCGCCGTCCTCCCGTTCCGGAGTGGCACTCAACCCCAGGCGGTAGGGAGCAAGACACATGGAGGCACTTTTCCGGTTCACTTCCCCGGGAAGATGATGACACTCATCATATATGGCAAGTCCGAACCGGTTTCCCATAAACTCCATATTGAGAACAGCAGAGTCGTAGGTGGAGACTGTTATATCTTTTATATCGTGACTTCCTCCACCCAGCATCCCCACATCCATCCTGAAAAACTCCCGCAGATTTTTTTCCCATTGCAGCAGAAGATCTATGGTTGGCACGATCACAATGGTGGATCTTTTTATACTTGCCATGGCAAGTGCAGCAAGAAAAGTCTTTCCGGAACCGGTGGGCATCGCAACGATCCCCCTCCCCTTGTTCTTTTTCCAGCTCTCCAATGCTTTCTGCTGGTGGGCGCGGGGAGTGTGGGGGGAATGGATATTCAGTTCCAGTATTTTGTAATCTCTTGCAAGATCTTTTACTTCAATATCACATGCCCCGCAGATGCGCAGGATCGCCGCATAATCATTTGCGGCAGCCCGGTATGCAGAGATTCTCTCATCCTTTACAGTCAGATGAGACAATACCGGAGGCATATTCCCGTCTTCCGGAGTCACGGTCAAAGTCCCGGAAACAAACTCCAGTCTTATACGCTTTTTTTCCCCTTCTCCGCCGGAAGTCATTTCCATACCAGATCCTTTCCTGTCTGAAAAGGATCACTTTTTCTCCGCATCCGGAGAAAATTCATAGATACCTGTGTTGAAATCTTTTCCCCAACCGGCAACTTTTCCGAAATAATCAAAGACAATGGGAGTACACTCATCTCTTGTGGTAAGTCCGTCCATCCACTGTGTCTGCGTGAAATAATACCAGACACGGTCATTGCAATAGGCTTCCCCTTTTACAGGTTCACCCATAATGGCAAGAACCTGTTTTTTATCCATTCCTTTGCGGATCTTTGCAAGATTGGAAAGATTGCGGTCAGCTTCCATATAAGAACAGCTGCAAAGGGAAAAGATCATTCCGGCAAAACAAATGATATACAACCATAACTTCCGTTTCATTCTTATTCACTCCTCTTTCAGAAAAAACAAAACATTTCTTTATAATATAGCACTCATTATCTTATGATACAAATTTGAAAACTCCTCCGGCAGGGGTGCATTTATGGAAATCATCTCTTTTTCCCCCGGAAAAACAAAAGATAAAGTTGCCGCATGCAAAGCCTGATGGGAAAGGATCAGTTTTTCCTGATCTTCCGCAGTAAGAAGATCACCGGTGTACCGGATAAAAAGTGTATCGTCCAATCCATATAATTTATCGCCTGCCATGGGAAAACCGAGAGAATATAAAGTAGCCCGGATCTGATGCAGTCTGCCGGTGGAAGGAATGACCTCCACAATACTCATCTTTTCCGTACATTTTACCGGGACAAAAGAGGTGACAGCTTCTTCCCGTTCCTTATCTTTTCTCAAAGGGGGATAATGCATTTTCCCGGTAAAAGAGGGAATGGAAGAAAGAAGAGAAAGTGTCTTTTCATCCGGCAGGAATCTGCGTTTTTTATGTACCGGGCTTTTCTCATCCTGTGTCAGCACACCGCTGACAGTGAAAGGAACTTGCGGAAACCTGCCGTGAACGATGGCGATATATTTTTTCTGTACTTTGCGTTCTTCAAACAACCGGGAAAGTTTTTTGGCATTTTCCGGATCTCTTGCAAAAAGAGTCACACCGGAAGTTTCTCTGTCCAACCGGTTCACAAGCCATACCTTTCCCAGATCCTTTTCCACCACTTTAAGAAGAGTATTATTGAAAAACCTTCCGGAAGGATGCACCGGGATGGAAGGAGGTTTGGAAACGGCTATAAATTCTTTTCTTTCCAGCAGAAGTTTATAAGAAGTATCCACCTGCGGCTCTTCAAGAGTGCTTTCGTCCGGCACAAAGGAGAGCATATCTCCAGCATGGAGAATACGGGAAGAACGCACTTTTCTCCCGTTTACAAGGATCTCCCCTGCCACGACGGCTTCCTGCCATTGCGTTCTGCTGCGGTAGGTAAAACGGTCAGCAAGGTAGTTATCCAGCCTTTTTCCGGAATTTTCCGGAAGGATCTTTGTCTCAATGATCCTTTTTTCCCCGGAATATTCTTCCTGCCGGGAGCTGTTCCCTCCCCTTTTTTCTTTCTGATCCGCTGAAGTCAAAGCCATACTCCTTCTGAAGGCTTTTTTATCCATTTTTTAACGAAAACAGTTCTAATATACGGTAAAAATCTTTCTTTTCAAATGAAAAAACACTGCGATTTCATATTTTTGTAAAAAAGACACAGTTCTCCCGGTATTTTGTAAAAAAACAGGTATTTTCTCCATATTTGAGCGGGCGGAAACCGGATTAAAAAAAAGTGATTTTGTCAGATTTCCATAAGCAGACAGTATGTATAAAATATCATATCAGTAAATAAAACAGTCCCGCAGGGACGGTAGAACTCAGCCCGGGGTTTTAACCCCGGGAAAAATTGTAAACCGAGATTCAAGCCCCTGCGGGGCGCAGGAAAAAAACTGTTGAATCATTATTTCTGTAAAATAAACAATAACCAATCACAAATTACATATATTCTCCCAAAATCATGCAGGTATTTTCCTGCGTCCCTTGCGGGACTCCATTTATGGGGGGACTTGTGTCCCGGGGTTGAAACCCCGGGCTATACTCTACCGTCCCTGCGGGACTTATTCTTATATTTCTCGAGTCAAGCAGAATTTCCTGATCGTTTTATGGAATATATATGAAAATTATGGGATAACTGTGAACAGAAGTAATAAAAAAACATTCTTTCTGCATGCAGAACTTGAATTTAGTGTAAAAAGAAGCTATATTTAACCTGTATATATAGTATTTAAAACAGCCATCAGGAGAAAACATGTTTGAAAATCTTACAAACAAATTGCAGGATGCACTGAAAAAACTGCGCGGGCAGGCGGTCATCTCTGAAGCAAATATCGCCGAATCCATGAAAGATATCCGTGAAGCATTGCTGGAAGCGGATGTAAACAGGGAAGTAGCCGATGATTTTGTCAATAAAGTAGCCAAAGAGTGTCTGGGGGAAGCTGTTTTGCGCAGTGTCACCCCCGGTCAGCAGGCAGTCAAGATCGTCTATGACAAACTTACAGAATTTCTGGGAGAAGCCGAATCCCTCCTTGTTTCCGGCAAAAAACCCACGGTGGTGATGATGGTGGGACTTCACGGTAGCGGTAAAACCACCACAAGTGCCAAATTGTCTGTCTTTCTGAAAAAACAGAATAAACGCGCCATGCTCTGCGCCTGTGACGTTTACCGGCCCGCTGCGATCGACCAGCTGGAGATCCTGGGAAAAGAAAATGATATTCCCGTATTCTCCCGCAGAGGGGAAATGGATGTGTGCCGTATTGCCACCGATGCTCTTAATGAGGCACAGGATCAGTCTTTTGATTATCTTATTATTGATACCGCCGGACGCCTTCAGATCGATACGGACATGGTTCAGGAACTTGTCCGGCTCAAAAGCGTAGTCAATGCTGATGAGATCCTGCTTGTAGCGGATGCCGCATTGGGTCAGCAGGCGGTTTCCGTGGCAAAACACTTCCATGAAGCTCTTTCCATTACAGGGGTAGTGCTTACCAAAATGGATGGTGATGCCAGAGGCGGGGCGGCGATCTCCATCAAACAGGTCACAAATTGTCCCATTAAATTTGTCGGTCTGGGGGAACGGATCAATGAACTGGATATCTTCTATCCCGACCGTATGGCATCCCGTATCCTGGGCATGGGGGATATTCTCTCCCTGGTGGAAAAAGCCGCAGTGGAAATGGATCAGGAGGAGGCGGAAAAACTTCAGGAAAAACTCAAGAAAAATGAGTTCGACCTGGAAGATTTCCTTTCCCAGCTCCGGCAGATGAAAAAACTGGGCGGTCTGGAAAGTATCCTCAAATTCCTCCCCGGCGGCGATCAGCTTGCCAATATGCCCGAACTGGACGGCAAACAGCTTAAGGGAATGGAAGCCATTATCTGCTCCATGACAAAAGAGGAACGGGCAAAACCTGAAAATATCACACCTTCCCGCAAGAACCGTATTGCCAAAGGTTCCGGAACAAAGGTGGAAGATGTGAATAAACTTGTCAAACAGTTCCTCAATATGAAACAGATGATGAAGAAAACCGGTTTATTACGCAACATGATGAGCGGCAATGCGCCCCTTTCCATGGGCGGATTAGGCGGATTCGGCGGATTCCGGGCTCCCTCCAGAGGAAGTAATTTTACTCCTCCCAAGAAAAAACGCAAAAAACGCTGAGTAGTACAATATGACGACGGAAAAAAAATCTCCTCTCATCTGGATCATTGCCGGAGAAGCCTCCGGCGATC
>JAFVRL010000367.1 GCA_017504325.1 Lentisphaeria bacterium
CGGACATGAGCATGGGGATCCCCGGAGGATAGGGAATGACAGAATTTGCCGCTGTTCTTCCTGCAAGACGGTCGGAAGGAACAAATTCCACTTTTCCCTTAACGATATGTTCATAGGAATATCTGGGGCAGTATTCCTGTTCCGGCAGAGTCCGGAAGGCTTCGTCCAGATGGGATTCCGGGTTTTCCTGCACAATGAATGCATACATTTCTTCTGCAAGGCTTTTCAGCGTGTGACGGGTGTATTTTCCGGGATAAGACGCACAAAGTTCCGGTAAGGCATCCTGTAAGGGGATATTTTCATCATAGGCTTTTTTGAAATTCAACAGAGAATTCAGCAGTGTACGCCATTTTCCTCTGGTGATCCCCATGGAGAAAAGGAACATCAACTGGAAATCTGTTGTACGGGTGGGGACGATCCCGTCACGGTAAAGCCACGCTGCCACAATAGAGGCGGGGATGCCGTGGGAGGCAAAACTTCCGTCGTTTTCCATGCCCGGTGAAAGAATACTTACTTTGATGGGATCCAGCATTGCCCAGTCGTCATCAAGGTTGCGGAATCCGTGCCAGAGATCATTTGCGGTCAGTTTCCATACATTCTGATCATTGATGAGCAGTTCCCTGGGAGCATCGGCAAAATCCACACTTCTGCCCGAGGACGGGTCAAAGACCTTTTCTGCGTTCCATACTTTAAAGAACCAGGAACCCTGATTTTTATATTCCCTGTAAAATCTTGCCGTGGTCTGCCGGAAATCCACGGCTTCAGAGATCACATCCCGGATAAGGACATTGCCGGATCTTTCCATCATGGCTGTGGAAATATCATTGGAGGCACTGATCGCATACAGCGGGGAGGTGGTGCTGTGCATCATATATGCCTGATTGAACCGGAAGGGATCCAGTTTTTTTCTGCCTTCCCTTATGTGGATATAGGATGCCTGTGAAAGTGCGTTCAGCAGTTTATGGGTGGAATGGGTGGCAAAAACTGTGGGGCCCTTGTGATCTGCCGGGGAACCGTGCATGGCAAAATGTCCTTTATACATGCCGTTGAAACGGGCGTAAGCGTACCATGCTTCATCAAAGTGAATGATATCGCTTATTTTTCCCAGGATGGATTCCGCTTTTACCGCATTGTAACAGAGACCGTCATAGGTACAGTTTGTCAGAACTGTGTAGGATACCGGAGCTGTTTTATCCGGAATGATGGGACTTTTTACGATCTTCTGCCGGATGAGTTTTTCATCCATTTCCCGTATGGGGACCGGTCCGATGATCCCGTAACAGTTTCTTGCAGGAAGCATATAGATGGGTTTTGCGCCGCTTAAAATAAGTCCCTGTTCGATGGATTTATGACAGTTGCGGTCGCATAGTGCCACATCCCCTGTAGAGAGAACGGACTGCATGATAGTACGGTTGGAACCCGATGAACCTACGACAGCTGAAAAACTGTAATGGGCACCAAAAACTTTTGCAGCATATTTTTCACTTTCCCCGAAAGCTCCTTCATGGTCAAGAAGAGATCCTATGCTGCTGCGTTCTATTCCTGTATCTGTACGGAAAAGATTTTCTCCGTAAAAATCATAGAATTTTTTACCTACCGGATCTTTGGTAAAACCCACTCCGCCCTGATGACCGGGAGCCGCCCAGGAATATTCATGGTTTTCCTCATTGTATTTCCAGATGGCTTTCATCAACGGCGGCAGAAGGGTCTCTCTGTATTTACGGATGGCACTTTCCACTCTTCCGGCGATAAACGCAGGACTTTCTTCAAAAATGAAGATGGTTTCATCTGTATTTTCCAGTATGCAGGAAGAGAGTTTTGCCGGATCTTCCCCGCCCATTGCCAGAAGAAATACCGGAACGGTTTTTTCCAGTTTCCGGATCGTTTTCAGCAAATGCAGTAATCTTTCCTTTGCTTCATCATCTGTTTTTTCCGGTATCTGAATGAGAAAACAATCGGTATCCATGTCGGTTTCCGCAAGGATCAGGGCATCGTGCATACAGTTTACTTTCTGTGTGCAGATAAATTTTTCTTTCAGTGCTTTGCGCAGTTTTTTAAGGATCCCGGCTACTGTTCCTGAATGGCAGGAATATTCATCTTCCAGTAAAAGGACTTTGCGAGTTTCCAGTTCTTTGTTCATTTTTCCCCCCTTTGAATTATGTGCTGCATTTCAGGAGACGGGATCGCCGCCTCCTGTATGAACTTTTGTAACGATGATTAAAGATGTACTTTTCCTGTGGCAAAGGCGATGATCGCAGCAATGGCACAGAAAAGGATAAGAAGCATGAAAGAAAATTCCATGGAACTGAATATGGTTTCCTGTTTTTCCGGGATATTTTCTTCATTTCCCCTGCCGGTGGAAGAGATCGTTTTGCGTATATTTTCTTTTCTTGCGGCAATGAAAAGCGGGATACCCAGCGCAAGAAATACAAATGCCATGAGAAGATATTGCAGCCCTGCGGCATAGATCATCCAGATGGCATAAAAAGTTCCGGCGGTTCCGCAGATACAGGCAAAAGGCAGTTTGACGCTTGCCTGTGCCGGATATTCCTTTTTAAGACAGAGTTTCCACAAATAAAGCGTACAGGCAAGGTACGGCGGAAGGATCATTACTCCGGTCACGGAAAGCATGGTGTTCCAGGCATTGTTTGCGAAGTAAACGAGGATCATGGCAAGCTGCATGAGGATACTTGTGGTGATCAGAGAGGAGTTGGGGACTCCGTTACGGTTTTCCCCGGTGAAAAATTTGGGGAATGTTCCGTCGAGAGCTGCTGCATAAGGGATCTGGGCGATCATAATGGTGAAGGCGAGCCAGCTTGTAAGAAGGGCAATGATGACTCCCAGATTCATGATCGTTCCCCCCCAGTGACCGACAACACTCTGCAGAAGAGGTGCTGTGGAAGGATTGGCAAGTCCGGCAAGTTCATGCTGGGGCATCCTGCCGAAAGGAAGGATGGAAAGCAGGGCATAGATCATAAGGCAGGTGAGGAATCCCAGAAGGGTGGCTTTTCCCACACTTTTCTGGTCTTTTGCTTTATCGGAAATGACAACAGCTCCTTCAATACCGATAAATGCCCACAATGTGACAAGCATGGTCCCTTTCAACTGGGTCATGATGGAACCCAGATCTTTGATCCCTTTCGCCGGATTTACCTCATTGCCCAGAACATCCAGTGAAAATGTACTCCATTGAAAAACAAAAAGCATGATAAGGATAAATAAAATAATGGGAACAAGTTTGGCGATCGTTCCCAGAACATTGAGGAATGCCGCCTGATGTACTCCTTTGAGAACAATGTAATTCATAAGCCAGATGACAGCAGATCCGCAGAGAATGGAAAGAAAATTATTTCCTCCTGTAAATTTACCGGGAAAGAAATAATCAAAAGCATCCATCAGAAGGACGGCATAGCCTACATTGCCGAAAATATTGCACAGCCAGTAGCTCCATGCCATTTGAAATCCTGCAAATCTTCCGAATCCCAGCCGGGCATAAGCATAGATCCCTGTTGTGGCGTCCGGTTTGGCTTCTGCGAGGATGCGGAATGTATTGGCAAGGAAAAACATACCTATACCGGTCACGATCCAGGCAAGTATGACTCCCAGAAGTGCAGATGACTGTGCCATGTTCTGTGGCAGACTGAAGATTCCTCCGCCTATCATGGCACTTACCACAAGTGCTGCAAGCGGGATGACACCAAGTTTTTTTTCTTTGTTGTTTCCGTCCATTTTTTCCCCCTTTTCTGTTTGGATTGAACAAGCGATTCCGGAAAATAAATACCGGATATGAAAATAAATTTATAACCGGAAATGCAAAATTCAATGGGGGAAATAAACTTTATTTTTTAAAAAATTTTTGTGTTTTGCTTGAAAATAAATAAATGTGTAATATATTAAAATAAAACTTGTTATGTAATATTAGTATAAAATATTTTTGTTTGTTTCGGGCAGGGAAAAGAAGAAACGCTCTTTGAAAAAATAATTTTCCTTCAATCCTTCTGCAGGATCCGGAACCGTACTCTGCCTTGCGTTTTTTCTTCAAAAGAGCGCATTTCTTCCGGAGATAAGGTCACTTCTTCCGCTTTTGCCGCAAAGAGTCCTGCATAGAAGGAATCTGTTTCCACTCTTTGCAGGTAATTCAGATATTTAAATTCCTGCAATTCCTGAATTTTACTTATAAAGCGGGTAAAGGGTTCTTCCGTAAGAAGAACAAAAAGGAAGATGATCTCATTTTTTCTGTAGGGTTTTGTAACCTGCTGCAAGGGAACATGGGGGAGAAATTTCTTCCCCGTGTATATTTTTTGTACAGGAGAAGGCAGTTCCGGAAATAACATGGCGCAAGTCGTTTCCTTATCTCTTGCTGTAAAGGGGAGGGTTTTTAATGGAAATGTAAAAAGAAGGGAGGAAGCAGAGGAAAGTTTTTTCAAAAATTTTCCGGAAGCATCTCTTTCATGCAGCGAACGCAATGCCAAAGAATCTGTGGGGCGGAATACGGGCATGGTATCGGCAAACAACGGATTGTTTTCCAATTCATAATAAAGCATATTCATATCATAGGGCGTAAGTCTTTCCAATGTGGAATTGCCTGAAAAATATACAGGGAAGAAAAATACAAGAACAAGAAGAAAGGAAAGGGTCTTTATATCCCGCAGGATCATGTTTTCCTCTACACCTTTTTTCTTTGCATTACCGGTATATTTTTCTTTGAGAAAGAGAAGACAATTTTCCATTCCCAGTGCCGCCGCCGGAAGAAGAAATGCTGTCAGCGGCAGATAGACTCTGGCAGGACCCGTTCCGGTAAGAAGGGTAAAAAGTAAGACAATAAAAGCGGAAAACAGCAGGAAAAGTATTCTTTTCCTGTTGGTTTTTACAAGGAAAATACTTATTACTGCAAGCAGAAGAGGATATAAAAGATCATTCTCATACAATACCTCATATAAGAAATTTCCGATTTGCGGCAAGGAAGTATATTTTGTACCGAAATCCTGGCTTCCTTTTGCAAATTTTGCCGCATTGGGGAGAAAATAGCAGAGTATGGAAAGAGCAG
>JAFVRL010000368.1 GCA_017504325.1 Lentisphaeria bacterium
TCGTACAAGTATGCCAATCTGAGCGTGCCGGCAAAGCAGAAGGAGAGATATCTGGCATTCATGGACGACTATGTGTCCCCGATCGCCCGGAGGATGGCACTGCCGAAACTGTAAAGGATCATAAAAGGCGACCCCAGACACCAGATCCACAGATAAAGACAGGCTTTATCAAAAATCACGTCAGGAACTTCCATCAAACGCAATACAGGCTTCGTGATAAAACAGCCGCCAACTGCAAGAATGATCCCGCCGGCAATGGCAACGGTGATCGCCGTATGGATGGTTTTCTCCAGATGCAGTTTATCCTTTGCCCCGGTATAACGGGCAACAAGTACATTCACACCGGAACCGATCCCCCAGAAAAGATTGAGCATCAAAGTGGTAAAAGAGGGAGCCGCCCCCACTGCCGCCATAGCTTCAGAAGTGGAAAAATGCCCCAGCACCATCAAGTCTGCCGCATGAAACATCAAAGCAAGAGCGTTTGCCATTGCCAGAGGTACTGCAAGACGGACGATCTTGCTGAAAAGCGGCCCGTGACACATGTCCATCTTGTACTTTTTTCCGTTACTCATTTTCATTCCTTTCCTAATGATCAGTCAAACAGCCGTCTGCTTGCATTTTTCAGCATTTTACGGCATACGATATAAAGCATTGTTCCATTGATAAGGCAAATCAAAATCCATGATACCGGATAAACGGTAAAAAGCGTTTCCAGCGTGGGATCACGCCGGAATACAGTAAAGATCCAGATCATACGGAATACGCAAACACCGAATACGATGACTATGGCAGGTTTCAGGGAGTGTCCCAACCCTCTCAACGCCCCGGATATAACATCCATGACTCCGCAGAGGAAATAAAGGGAAAGCACCATTTTCACCCGGATCAACCCCCATTTTACGGCTTCCGGATCGGGATTGTATATGGCAAGAAGTTCCTTACCGAAAAGAATGAAAGTCCATCCCAGAAGTGCTACTGCCGCAAGCGAACACGCCATACAGATAAATATGCTTTTAACGATCCTTTTATACTGTCTTCCGCCATGATTCTGCCCCACAAAACTTATAGAGGCAAAATAGAAGGCATAGCACACCGCATAGACAAGCCCTTCCAGATTATTGGCGGCAGTATTTCCTGCAATGGCATCAGGTCCGAAAGTATTGATGGTGGATTGTATTCCCATATTGGAAATGGTGAACATGGAACCTTGAAATCCGGCTGGAATACCGATTTGCATCATTTCCTTAAAACTTTTCCAGTCGATACGGATCTTTTTCCAGAGGAGTTTATACTCCTCATTACTTTTGCTCAATGCCCGCAAAACAAGAAATGCGGAAATAAAATGCGCCGCCTGGGTGGCTATGGCAACTCCGGCAACATCCATTTTCAGTACAAGGATAAAGAAAAGATTGAGAAGCACATTGGCTATCCCCGATACGATCATATAAATAAGAGGCCGTTTTGTATCCCCCACAGCCCGTATAATGGAGCTTCCGAAACTGTAAAGGATCATAAAAGGAACTCCGGCACAGGAAATTTGCAAATATACTCTTGCCTTATCCATGATCCTTTCCGGCGTTGCCATAAGATGCAGAATGGGATCGGTAAGAAGATAACTTATGATCCCCATCATGATCCCGCCGATAATGGCAACAGCAATGGATGTATGGACGGTTTTTGATACCTCATCAGGATCTTTTGCCCCGATATAACGGGCAGCAAGAACATTCACTCCGGCAGAGATCCCCCAGAAAAGATTGAGCATAAGGGCAATAAAACCGCAGGAGGCACCTACTGCCGCCATGTCATCAGAAGTGGTACACTGCCCAAGTACGATAAGGTCGGTGGCATTAAACAAAAGTGCTGCAAGGTTTGAAAGAATCAGAGGGATGGAAAAACGCAGCACCTTGCTGAACAACGGTCCATGGCACATATCCATCACATATTTTTTTTCAGTATTCATTTTCATCCCCGTCTGAAATAAATATGTGGTTTACTATACCTCCTTTATTGTTTTTTACAAACCCATTACGGAAAAAATACCGGAAAAAACGCTTCTGTATCATAATTACGCAAAACGGATATATTTCTGTATGATTTTCCGCCGGAATAAATCCCGGATTCAAAAATGATTCTGTCAAACTCCCACCCTGCGGCAGGATTTCCATTATTTCTGTCTTGCTCCGGGCGGGAAAATTTCTTCCGTATTTTTCCAGATACCCCCGCCAATCAGACCGTCTTTTTTATTTTCCGGCAATATTTACGGGACAGCTGTGCAGAAAATATATATCTCTGCAACCTATACTTTTTCTTACCCTTTCTTTCTCATGCGTGCGGCAAATGCTCCGTCACAATTTCCGTCTGATGGAAGGATGGAAAGAGCTCCGGAACACATTTCCCCGGTAAGGGGGGAAACAAACTCTTCCAGATAAAATTCAGGATGTCCCGAAAGGAATTTTTCAATATTCCCCATATTTTCCTGATAAAATACAGAACATGTCCCATAGATGAGCACACCGCCAACTTTCACACATTTCACGGCATTTTCCAATATCTCAAGCTGCGTTTCTGTTACCTTATCCAACTCTTCTTCTGTAAGCAGGAATCTCTGTTCCGGGGCGCGCCGCCATCTTCCGGAACCGCTGCAGGGAGCATCCACCAGCACTTTATCAAATATTTTCCCTTCCGGAAAAGATTCCAGTACAGTAATATTTTTCAATCCCGCCTTTTTTCCCCGGCGGCAGGTTTCCTGTAATTTATTCTGCCTTATATCCCAGGCAAAAACATGCCCCTTTTTATTTTTTTCATGCAGAAAGGCTGCCATTTGCAGACTCTTCCCCCCTCCCCCGGCACAGCAATCCAATATTGCGGCAGCATCTTCTTCCGCATTTGCAGAAAAAATACAGCTGGCACCGATACATTGGGAAGAAAGATCCTGTATCTCAAAGAGTCCTTCCCGGAAAGTAACAAATTCCTGCAACTGGACCTTTTTATCATTTCCGACACGGAAAGCATCCTTCTTCACACTGTGGAAACATAATTCAATGCCTTTGGCGGCAAACTCCCTTATAATGCGCTCTGTCTTTCTCCCGTCACCGGGAAAATTCAACCGGAACCAGAGAGGGGAACGCTTCAGAAGACTTACGGCAACATCTTCTGCTGCAGCTTCTGAAGGAAAACAGGAAAGAAGAATGGAAGGGAGATTATCTTTGAGAGAAAGTTTTTTCCCGAAAAACTGTATTCTCTCTGAAAAGGTTGCTTTTCCGGCGATCTCCAGCAGTTTTTCTTCCGGTGATCCGCATTTTTCCAGCCATACGGCAGGATACTCTTTTTCCCCGGCAAGGACAGAGGAATAAAGCAGAAGATTTTCCGCACATCTTTCTTCCGGACTCAAAAGATGCTGTAAAAAACCATAATCCCGGAAAACACGGAAGAGCGCGTCACCGATACGGCGGCGATCCTTTGAACCGTATTTCGGATTATTGCGGAACATCCCGGTCAGAAAATGGTCAAGGGCATAATGCTTCTGAAAAACAGCCGTCAATGCATCAGAAAGGACTCTGGCACACTCTTTTGCCTGTGCCTCCATAAGAAAACTCTTTTTTTCTCCTGTCTGGTGCATTATTTCTTCCGGCTGTCCTGTTCAGCGTCTGTTGCGGTCATTCATCTCTTTACGCAATCTTTCAAGAAGAGAGATCTCCTCTTCTGTAAGAGAATTGATCCCTTGACGGGAAAGTTTTTCCAATACCCTGTCGGCTTCATTCAGATCCACATTTCCCGGCTTGCTGCTGACAGAAATATTTTCTTTAGGCGGTCTGGAAGTAAAAACATACTGTTCTTTTTTTACCTTCTTCCGGACGAAAAACTCCAGAATATCCCACCGGACAAGATCTTTCATAAAGAAACGCATAAAAAGATATGCTCCAA
>JAFVRL010000369.1 GCA_017504325.1 Lentisphaeria bacterium
CCGGAGCATTTCGGAGGAACTCCCTGTGACATGGTTGCCCACAATTCTTTCATAATGTGGTAATCGCCTCCGCCATGACCATCCGCAGCAAAACTCATCACATGGACGGCATCATCCCCGATCCTTTTGTATTTGATACTGCGGTCATACAGTTCCAAAATGATGGTTCCTTCCGAGCAGTTGAATCTCATTCTGCGTTCCGGGATGGCATTACACATGCTGGCACTGAAAGAAACCTGTACGCCATTACGGTAAAGAGCCGTTCCCGTACTGGTATCCATAAGATCGTTGTCGTCATTAAAGGCTGTTTCGATCTGGTTGTGACCTCCCCAGTTATTGAAGGCCTCCAAGCCGAATTTTTCCTCCATGAAACGGTTTTCCTTTCTGAAAACATTTCTTGCCCCGATAAAATGGACTTTCGAGGGGAGGGAATCGCAGAACCAGTTGATGAGATCCAGGTCATGACAGCATTTTTCCAGAATATGAGGCCCGGAAAGAGAGGTTTTTCTTCTCCAGTTCCGCATGATATAGCCGCCGTGTCCGGGATCGATATTTTCATTGGCTTCAATGCTTAAAAGTTTCCCGAATGTACCGGAAGAAAGAAATTCCTTGATTTTCTGATACATGGGGGCATAGCGCAGGACAAAGCCGGTGGCAAAAAGGAGACCGTTTTTCCTGTGAGCATCATAAATTTCCTGACAATCCTCAATACTTGTGGCAAGGGGTTTTTCACTGAAAACGTGTTTGCCTTCTGCAAATGCCGCAAGGATGTGTTCTTTATGGAACGCATTGGGGGAAAATACCATCACCCATTCCACGCCGGGAGTTCTGATCGCTTCCATGTAACTGCCGCACTTACGGAATTTGCTTTTATCCACATTCCAGGTATCTACTGCTTTATCCACGATACTGTCAATGGGATCATAGGCGGCAAGGATCTCCACATTTCTTCCGGAATCCCGGAGAAGATTATTGACCACTCCCCTGGAACGGGAACCGCAGGCAATAACTGCTACGCCTACTTTTCTTGTGTCTGACATGGTATGATATACTCCTTTTTATTTCAATTTGAATTTCAAAACACTGCATAAGGGATCCACAGGCTTTTCCGGCAATCCCATAAGATGGATTCCGCCTCTTTCCTGACGGAATTCCAATTTTATATCCGTTCCGGCAAAATGGACGCTTTCGATTTCTTTTTGCACATCCGGGATGAAAAGTTCCTTTTCCGGGTAGTCAATGAGATAACCATAATAACCATCCCCGCCTGCGGCAAGTTTGCAGAACTGATTGCCGTTGTTCAGATTTTTTCCGATGACATCCGGTGTATAACGCACATTATAAACCGCATCCGGGTAACGGTTCACCCATTCCCCGATCTTTTGCAGGAGTTCTTTCTGCCAGGAAGGGATGACCCCATTGGCATCAGGTCCCACATTCAGCAGAAGGTTGGTTTCTTTATGCAGAGCCGTAACAAGAAGATTCATCAAATGATATTCATCTTTCCTGTAAACCTCATTTTTGAAGTACCCCCAGTGTGCATTGGAATTTCCTCCGAGAGTGAAACAAGCCTCACATAAATGATCCTGTCCGCTTCCGGAAACACCTTCGGGGGTTGAAAAATCTTCCGGTACGCCGGAACGGTTGTTGATGAGAATATCTTTCTGGAGGGATCGCACCATGGCATTAAGTTCCTGTGCATGCCAGAAATTTGCCACATCATCTTTTCCATGGTTGACAAGAGAGGGATAACACCATCCGCCATCGTACCAGAGAATATCGATTTTTCCGTAATTGGTCATCAATTCCCGTACCTGGGCAAAGGTGAGCGCGCGCATTTTTTCCGATTTCTCAAAAGAATCCGTTTCTTTAGGGATCCCGAAACGCCAGTCACCGAGAGAGTAATACAACCCCACTTTCAAACCGTGTCTGCGGCAGGAATCCACATATTCCGCCACAAAGTCACGGTGGGCAGGAGAATTCATGGAATTGAAAGGATCTGCCTTACTGTCAAACATGGCAAAGCCATCATGGTGGCAGGTTGTAAATACCATATATTTCATTCCACACTCTCTGGCAAAGGAGCAGAGGGAATCCATATTGAAATTCTGCGGTTGGAACTTCTGTGCCAATTCTGCATATTTTTCATGGGGGATCCTTTCATGGTACATAGCCCATTCCCCTCTGCCCAGAACAGAGTATAATCCCCAGTGAACAAAAAGCCCCAATTTGGCTTGCTTAAACCATTTCTGATATTCCTGCAGCATTTATACCTCTGATTTACAGTTTGATGACCTGTCCGAGTTCTCTGGAACGCTCCGCAGCTTCCGCAATGGAGGTGGAAAGCATCCCCTGTTCCAGAGTGGAAAGATTTTCTGTTTCGCCTTTTACTGCCCGGATGAAACTTTCCAGAAGCAGGGGATCGGCTCCGCCGTGACCGCCCTGGGCTTCCGGCAGTTCATAGGTGACGGTTTCTTTTGTCCAACGGTCGGTGATGCGGATGGTTCTTTTATGCAGACTCATCTGTGCTGTGGCACGGTCTCCCGCAATCGTGTAGATCCGTTCGGAAAAACCGCAGACAAAACATTCCATGTGACAGGCTTTTGCCCCGTTGGCATATTCCACTATGGCAAAGCCGTTGTCATGGGTACTTAAATCAGACATATACATACAGGAATCTTTTCTGTAGCCGTCTTCCCTGACTGCCTCTTCATTCCACATTTCCCCTTTTTCCGGGTGGGCATCCTTACAGATCCCGTTTTTCCCGTAATAACAGCAGCTGCAGCCGGGGCCGACAGGAATATCTTTTTCCAGTTTGAAGGGGATATTTTCCGGACGAAAAACATTCATTGCGGCAAAGCAGGCAACTTTCACCGGTTTGGGAAATCCCAGATACCAGTTGAAAATATCAAAGTCATGACTTCCTTTATGGTTCCACAAGCCGCCGCTGTAAGATTTTACGCCGTTCCAACGGGACATATAGGTTCTGCCGCCATCATAAAATTCCCGGTTTTCAATGAGAAAGATTTTTCCCAGAACTCCTTCATCTATGATTTCTTTCATCTTTTTCAGAACGGGATTGTGCCGGAGATTAAAACCGATCATGGCAGTTTTTCCGCTTCTTTTCATTGCGTCGATCACATTCTGACAACCTTTTGCCGTTGTGGCAAGGGGTTTATCAATAAGTACATTTACTCCATGATCCAACGCCTTTACTGCACATCTTTCATGTTCTGCATCCGGAGTTGTGATAATGGCACAATCCAATTCTTCCTTATCCAGCATCTCATCCAGATTTGTATAGGTTCTTCCGCCGAGATAACCGGACATGTGTTTCAAGCGTACTATATTTGTATCATGCAAAGCAGTTACTTCGCAATCTTCCCTGTCTTTAAGCATTGCCCCGAAAGAGAGTTTCCCTCTTGCACCGCAGCCAATGATCGCCACTTTCAATTTTTCACTCATTTTATTATACTACCCTTCTCATATTATTTATATCACAGGTCTGTTTTTCCATATTTCAAAAGCCAGAAATTCATGGGGAAAAGCGTTTCCTTGTAAGAATAAAATTCCACGCCGCCATCCAGAAGAAGATAGTTGTTCATCCCATTGCCATGGTAGCCTTTCTGTGCTGCATCCGGATAAAGATATTTGCCTTTCTGATCCCAGGAAACAGACAAAGCTCCGCCAATGGTATTTTTTCCATTGTGGTTTTCCGCATACAAAATAACGGTATCCGGGCCGTCAATGGAGGATAATTTTCTCGTGCTTATATAATCATCTCTGTTGTTGTCAATGTTTTTTATATCAATGACATAGTGATTGGCACTGTAACTGATTCTTCCCTTGTAGAAAGGATCTTTCTGCATATAAAGGGGCATTTTGTTTTTATCCGCAGGACAGAGAAATTCTTTGGAAGCATCCTTCAAATAGGGGGAAATGGCTGTTTTCCAGTTTGTTTCCCCGTAGGAAGCATAAGGAAGAAAGCCTTTATTTTCTGCAACATATTTAAAAGTAGCCTTCCCCATACTGAAAAGGTTTTCCGCACATTTTACAGCAGAAGCATCTCTTTTTGCTTTGCTGATGAAAAAGCCGGAAAGGGAAAAACTTACAAACATCACGGCAATAACGATGACAAGTTCCGTAAGTGTGAAATATTTTTTATTTTTCTTCATTTTTTACTCCTTTACAATAGATTTATGCAATTCAACAGGCAATTCTTTCAAATTGTAGAACTGTTCGGTATGCTGGGCATCCTGACCGCTGTATTCGCCGCTTCCCAGTCTGCGTTCCATTTTGTGGATACGGGTACGGATATAGCGTACCTCCATATCTTTTTCCAGCGTGACATCATCAAAGCAGTAAACTGCTCTTCTGTCACCGGTCTGCTGAAGGATCTCCGGAATGACAGCAACCTTTTTGGGGATCATAACTCTCCATGCCTTTTTATCAAAGGAGCCTTCCACAGAGTAAGTGGCTCTGCGGACAAAACGCATTTGATGAAATACCGTGGTGATACGGCTGATGAACTGTCTTTCCCCCAGGTCGATCATCGTCCAGCCGATTCCCAGACCGGGAGTCCAGCTTGTGGCAAAATTGTTGTCATAGGCACAAACGGCTTTACCAAGACCATATTCCCTGCTGGCTTCCGCATTGATGTCGCCTGTTCCTTCCACAAGGTTCAGAGTACGGTGAACTCTTTTATTCTGTGTCCAGGTTTTCACATCTTTACTTTTTCCTCTGATGAAAGAACGGATCTCGCCGACAATTTCTTTACAGGACTTCTTTTCCGGAAGCAGATCTTTGATTTTTGCATAATCGGATGCCAACATAAATTTTACAGGGAGCATCTCATATTCCACACGCAGGATATGGATGCGGTTCTGCTCTTTTTTGGCTGCTTTCAAGGCTTCAAGCATGATTTTATAACATTCGGCAGTTACTTCGGGAGCTTCAAAAGGAGCTTTGGAGAGTGTGCCGCCGCTTGTCATTCCCACAAATCCACTTTTCCAATGTACATCACGCAAATATTTGTAATATTTTTTCACATAGGGGCCGGCCGCAGGTCCGAAATATTCATTGCAGAAAGTTGTTTCCAGTTCTTCCCCGTCTCCGCACTCTTCCGGATCCCACATGGCTCTGGCAAGAAGCCAGGAACGGAAAGGACACCCCTGATTGTAAGTCATTCTGCCCACAGCATGATTTTCCTGGGGGAAGAATCCGATCACATTGCGTTTGGCAAAAATCTTGATATTGTGCAGGTTCAAAAGCTGATCCGGAAAGGTCATCAGGCGGTGGCCGCCCCATACATAATCCCAGATAAGGATATTTTTGCATACTTTCTGCCAGGCATCAAAAATATTTTTCATAAATTTGTTTGCCATTTTATTTTTTGGATCCGTATAGGGTCTGCCCCGGCGGATCCCCAGAGTAACGATCTGTACAGCCACATTGTCATTGGCTTTGATATTCACAGGCGGCTTCTGACTGGCGATATAGGCAAAGATCACCAATTTCACATTGGGATAATCCTTTTTCAGCTGTTCTCCCACCCGGTTTGCAAAATAGACCCAGCGGGCAGATTCCACATTGCCATGTTTCTTTATAAGTGCCTGACAGGGCGCACATCCGCACATTCCTCTATTTCCATCTCCTTCTGAAAGGGAAATATATTTGGCATTGGGAGTCATTTTCAGGAAGTGACGGCATCTTTTTACAGTTTCTGCGATCAGCTCTTCATTGGTAAGGCAGAAGTCAACGGTTACGTCACGCTTGACAGGATCAATGCGTTTTCCTTCCTGAAAAGCAAAAAAGTGGGGTTTGTTTTTATACATTTTGGCAGGGATAAGTCCCAGCATACCATGTGCCCCCAGAGGCAGACTCCATTCGGCGCGTTCCCCGTATTTGGTATTCAGATTTTTTTCTGCCACCGGGCGGTTTCCGCTTAAAAGATTGAATGTTCCCCACCGGATACCTGCTTCATCTTCTTTGATGCCGGATTGCTTGTCATTGGTAAAAAGATACATTCTGCTGTCAAAGGCAGGTTTGCCGTATTTTTCAAAATCATTTACTTTGATCAAAGGTTTGGAAGGGCAGTATTCCGCATAGGCATCAAAAAGGTGTACGCCCATTTTCCGGTCGATGAACCAGTAAGCACCGTAAAGGAGTCCCTGGGGACGGCCACCGGAAATGATGACTTTATTTTTTTCGCATTTTATCTTAAATTCCTGATCCCCGAGTTTCGGATCAAAACGCAGAATAAACACAGCTCTGGCACTGCTTTTGCCCTTGTGATCGGCAAAAATTTTTCCGATATAATGTTTCAATTCTTTTTCTGCTGTTTTTTCTGCCTCAATGGGATTTTTGATCTCCATTTTCACTGTTGCTGTACCATCAATTACAACTGCTCCGGAGGCAGAAATACTCAAAGAGAAAGCCGCAAACAAAATAAAAAGTAAAAATTTTTTCATTTCCTGTGTCCTTTTTCTTATTTATTTCTGTAATATTTCAAAAGTTTTTCAAACTGAAGATTACGGAATTTAGCACCGGAAAGGGCTTTGGCTTTTTCATAATATTCTTCCGCTCTCTTTACATCCATATTTTTTGTCAGTACACTCATTGCAGCCGAATTATAGAAATTGCCCCGTTCTTTTGCTTTGAAAGAAGGATTTTCCGCACTTTTCAGAAGAAGAGAAATTGCTCCATCACTTTTCTGCATGGCAAGAAGAAGCCGCACTTCCTCCATAACAAGATTGAATGGACGTCTGCCGGGAGTCTTTTTAAGTACGGCAAGCTCTTTTTCCGCTCCGGCAAAATCTTTTTTCCTTGTTTTGATTTGCAGGATCAATGCCTGATTATGCCAGTAAAAAGATTTTTTTGCGCCTTTTATTGCGGCTATTTTCCGTGCAAGAGCTTCCGCTTCTGCATATTTTTTCGTTCCCAGAAGGTATTTACAGAAGGCGGTTTCCGTATCAAGAAATGCGGTCAGAGTTGATAAAGATTTTGCTTTTTCGTAATTTGCAGAAGCAAGGCGTCTGGCTTCATCATATTTTTTCAGTTTCAGGAGACTATTCACCTCACTTCTCTGCAAACTGTTTTTCCGGTTGAGCAATGCTTTTTTATGTGCCGGATTTCCGGAAAAGATCACATTATTGAGTGCTTCATCCACTACAGCAAATGCTTTGGGATAATCGTTGATTTTTTCTGCATAGATACTTGCAAGGAAAAGAAGAGCTTTCAACTGGAAGGCAGCATCTGCTTTGGCATTACCGCTTACTGTTTTGCCTGCTTTGATAAGATCATTGACTGCACCGCCAAAATCCTCATTGGCTGCTTTGGCTTTTGCCGAGGCAAAAAGAGTATTCTGAATGGCACTTTTACTTTTTTCCATTTCCAGAATAAAAGTATAAGC
>JAFVRL010000370.1 GCA_017504325.1 Lentisphaeria bacterium
CCCGGCAGCGGCAAAAGGCTTGCCGGACATCTTTATATAATCCCTGACATCCTCTTCCAGAATACAACTGCCGGAACCGATCAGCAGCAGATCGCTCCACGCCACAGCTTCTTTCAACTCTTCCGGCGGATCTGCAAGATTACCCGGAATAACCGGAATATGGGGAAAAAAACTTGCCATCATCTTTGCCATTGGCGGAGACAGGGGAGCAGATGCCCAGACCCGTATTTCACATTCCGGCAGATATTTTTCAAAAAAACGCAATAACCCCGGCCCGTGTGCAGTAGTACCGATATTGGTATTGACGACCATTCCGTCTATGACCGTTTTACGGAACTCCCTTAAAAGAATATGTTTATATTTCATACTCCCCCTTTACAGCTCAAAAGTCATAATATCAAAAGCCACATCCACGGGACAGGAGATCAGACTGCGGCAATCTTTCTGCGTCCCTTCCGGATCCTTCATGGTACTTCTCCCGTGATGCAGAAAAACAAGTCTGCCGATCTCTGAACCTTTTTCCGCCAGATATTTACAGATCACACGGGGATCATAATGGGCATTTTCCATTAGAAGAAGATCACAGTTTCCAGTCCACGGATCCAATTCCCTTATCTCTTTTATATCGCCGGAATAGACGATTACTTTATTTTCCGCCTTTATCCGGTAACTTACAGACCTTGCCCCCCCATCTGCCCCTCTTTCCAGATGCCCGTTTCCAAGAGCTTCCACAAAGAGAGGTTTTTGCATGATGATCCCCTCTTTCACCTTGAAAACAGGAGTGGTAAAGGGGGATTCCGTCGGACGTAAAAATGCAAATGCAGCCTGGATCTGGGCTGGTTCGGGAGTATAAATTGGCAGTTCCGGAAAATCTTTCACTTTTCTTACAGCCCGCAATTTTCCCAGCGTCCAGAAAAGATTGGGCAATCCCCCTGTATGATCCATGTGCGGGTGGGAGATAAATATTGCTTTGGACTCCAGAAGATCGATTCCTGCAAGATGTGCCGTATAGGAGCAGGATTCTCCGGCATCAAACCAGAAAAGCCCGTCAGAAGTTTTTAATGTCCAGGAAGTATGATGTCTTCCGGCAAAAGGTTCTGTACCGGAACAAGTCCCGAGAATACATATATCCATAATTTTTCTCCCTTTCTATTTCCGGCAGATGCCTTTTTACTTTGCGGGAAATCCCATAAGATAAACAGCAAGCACGTCATTGGGAGGGATCGTCAGAGTCATCTTTGCGGGATCCTTCCTCCACTGACCCTTTTCCCATACTTTTCCCCACGCCTTTTCCGGAAGGTTCAGATTTTCTATTTCAACAGTTTTCGGTTTCCCTGACTCATTGAAAAGAAGAACAAGCCGTTCCTCTCCAAAAATCACTTTTCTTTTCTGCACGACATATTTTCCTGTTTCGGGATTTTTCAGGGGAACTCCTTTCCGGGTAAGGACAAGGATATTGGGGTAAGCTGTATCTTTGGATCTCACCAGACTGTCATTGCGTTCCCCGTAAACAAAAAGCACTTCATAATCACTGATCAGCCGGGAGGCTTCCCCGATATAATAGTGCGTTCCATTGTTCAATGCGTAAGTCCCCCACAGGGAAAAACCGCCATGCAGAGAAGCTACCATCCGTACAGCACGCGCCTTGAATGATGCGGGATCAAGATAACCATCCTGAGAGGCAATGGAATATTTAAGATACCCGTTTTTCCCGCCCGGTCTCCCCCAGGTGGGAACCATGTGCTGACCTATAATGATCTCCACACCTGTATTTTCCCGCATTTCTGCCATGGAGGAATCCAGAAAATGCTGATTTTTACTGTCGGGAGCAGCATTGCCGGGAAGTGCCGGAGAGGGAGTATCGATCCCTTCATACGCACCTTTCCAGTAATCGGTCTGTCCGATCTGGGTATAGATGTAACAGTGTTTTCCCAACTGTCTTGCGGCAATGGAAACAAGGGCAAGAAGCTGCCCATCCAGATTGGAACGGAATTTATACCATTCGTTTTTAAAATTCTTTTTGATATTATTGTCGCTCAGATCCACTTTTCCGGAAAGTCCGGCATATTTGCGGAATGCCTTTTTACATCTCTCACAGAAACAGTAATCATCCTGGATCTTTTCATCCCAGACATGATTTTCCCAGTTGAGATAAAAGCCGCAGGTATAAGGATTGGTATTCAGCCAGTAATCTTTGAAATCTTTTTTCACAGCTTTCACGAAATCATGCCGTCCTTCTGTAAGCATGAATGTGGGACAGTACATGCGGTTGAATTTATGAACATTTTTCCATTTTTTCACTTTTGCCGGACTTAATTTTTCCCATTTTCCTTCATCATTGAAGAAACGTGCCTTTGCTCCGGAGGTGGAAACAATGTATTTATAAAGAGCTCCATCCTTCAGATTATCGCATCCCCAGATGGGATAAAGGGAGGTGGAGGCAGGTACTTCCGCTCCGGCAAGATAGGTCATTTCCACATTTTTCAATCTTTGCTCATTCAGGGAAACCGTACTTCCACCGCTTCCCCATTTCCACATATTCAGACCGCTTTTGATATGCTGACGGAAAAGTTTTTCATAAAAGTCTGAAGACATATTGGGCAAATTCCAGGCTTCATCAATGAACTTGACCTGCTTTGTTCTTCTGCCGTTGACAGGCGGCAGAACATTGAAGGGGATCTTCTGCATCAGTTCAGTAAAGTTTCCATTTGCTTTTCTGGAATAAAAAACATTGAAAGAGTTTCCACTTTTCATTCCGGAAAGTTCAAGGGGCAGCAATGTATAAGTTGTTCTTTTGGCTGTGGCGGTATTTTTGGAAAATTCCAGAATATATTTCCTGTAATTTTTGCGTTCAGGATCCATTTTGACAGTGATCCGTTCCGGAACGATATTGGAATAATTTACTTTTTCTGCTTTGGAAAGTGTTTTGTAAGAAGGAATCTCCCCTACTTTCAATGCTTCCGGCATACAGAATTCCACCGTATAATCCTTCAAATCAAAAGCGAGGGGGGAATAATTGGCAAATTGCAGGGAATCCACGGAATCTTCCGATATATTCCAGCAATGCGCCAGAGGCAGGATCCGGTGGGGACCATGAAAAGTCCGGTTCCAGACAATAAGCTGTCTGCCGTAATTGCCCGCAGAAAAACTGCCGTCAGGATCACATTGGGCAACACTCCATTCTGCATCATTATAATCGCTGCTTTTCCAATTTCCGGAGGAAAGTTTCTCTTTATTGATCCTCCAGCGACCATCTGTTTCCGGATGCCCTTTCAGGCGGATATCCAGTTTACCTCCATTCTTACTCTCAAA
>JAFVRL010000371.1 GCA_017504325.1 Lentisphaeria bacterium
ACTTCACCGGAAAAAACGGTGAAGGAAATAAACAGCAGCAGAAAAAACAGGAAAATTGTTCTCATAATGATCTCCCGGCTGATGACATATCAAAACAAAAAAAGAGCAGGGTTGCCCCTGCTCCGGATCATACTGAAAAAATTATTTTTTTACTGTCTTTCCGGTATTGCTGTCAGCAGAACGGATAATGGGAGCTGTTTCAGCAGCGAGGACTGCACTCAATTTTCCTGCATCCCCGATCCCTTTCATCACACCTTTGCGGCTGCCCAGAATTTTTCCATCCATATTGACGATACGGATGGAAACATCCACACCGTTATTTTTGGCATTGCGTTTCATGGAAACGAGACAGAGTGCTTTTGCATCAAGAGCTTTGCAGAGTGCTTTCACATTTTTTGCGGAAAGAGGCACACCGCGGGGGATCTTCAATGCCGTGATCTTTTTCTGAACAGTGGCGGAATCGGAAACTGTCACTTTGGAGTGTGTGGTAAGTTCAGCAAGATAGTATTCATTGAAGAGACAGCGTGTCATCTCCAGCCCGTTTGTAGGATCTTCCTCGATGTCAGTAATGGCAGTATTCACGGACTTCTGGGCGAAAGCACAGAGTGCGGCAACAGAAAAAACAGCGGCGATAAAGATCTTTTTCAACATTTTTTACCTCTCTTTTTATTTACTTTTGGACTTTTCAGAAATATTCCGGCATTCTGACGCCTCCCCCGTCACATCATATTGAAAGAGATCAACGGCGTAAAAAATGCTTTGATTTTTAAAATATCATCATTTTTCAAGAAAAGCAACAAGTTTTTTCAACTTTTTATTGGGAAAAATGAAAAAAGATGATATATTATAAGGAATTCAGCAGAACAACCACTATTTTTGGAGAGTATATGAAAGAGTTTAAAGTTGGAATCATTGGATTCGGTACTGTAGGAGCGGGAGTTGCCTCCTGCCTTTTGAAAAATGCAGATGTCATCGCAAAACGCACCGGGATCACCCCTGTCCTTGCCGGGATCGCCGATCTGGATATTGAAACAGACAGAGGGGTGGTTGTTCCGAAAGAACTTCTCACAACCGATGCTTCCGCTATGATCAGAAATGTGGATGTGGTCGTTGAGCTTATCGGCGGAACAACGATCGCCAAAAAGTTTATCCTTGAAGCCCTGAATGCAGGAAAAAGTGTTGTTACAGCCAACAAGGCACTCCTTGCGGAACACGGTGAAGAACTTTTCGCCGCAGCTGAAAAAAACAATGCGGATCTCTATTATGAAGCCAGCGTGGGCGGCGGTATTCCCATCATCAAAGGTCTGCGGGAAGGCTTTTCCGGCAACCGGATCTCCCGGATGTACGGTATCCTCAACGGTACCTGTAACTATATTCTCACCAGAATGGAAAAGGAAGAGATCGACTTTGCCCCTGTTCTGAAGGATGCCCAGCAGCTCGGTTATGCAGAGGCCAATCCCTCTCTGGATATTGACGGATTTGATACAGCACACAAAGCCTCTATTCTTGCCTCTCTGGCTTACGGCAAATGGCTGGGGATGGATCCTGTATATGTGCAGGGGATCCGGGATATCACTCTTGCCGACATCAAAAATGCGGATGAACTGGGTTACAAGATCAAACTTCTTGCAATCATCAAGCAGAGTGAACAGGGGGAAGTGGAAGTGCGTGTCCATCCTGCCATGATTCCCAAAACTACCCAGCTTGCCGCTATTTCCGGCGTGTTCAACGGGGTAATGGTCACAGGCGACTATGTGGGAGATACCCTTTTCTACGGAAGAGGAGCAGGAAGAGAAGCTACAGCCTCCGCCGTTGTGGGGGATATTGTGGATATCGGCCGCAACATTGTCAACAAGGCGGCCCGCCGCATCCCCGGATTTATGGAAGGGATCCAGTACAGCAGGATCAAACCCATGGATGAAGTGGATTCCCGTTATTATCTGCGTGTTCAGGTGCTGGATGTTCCGGGTGTACTGGAAAAAGTTGCCGGCATATTGAGCAAAAACGGCATCAGTATTTCCAGTATGCTTCAGCGGGAAGGTCAGAAACACAGCAATGTGACAATGCTGATCATCACCCATTGCACCAAAGAGAAAGCCATCAGAAGTGCCATTGCCGAGATCAATGGACTTCCTGATGTACGCAACAGTGTAAATCTTATCCGTATTGAGGATATTTAATAAAGAAAACCCGGAAAGAGGAGGTTTTGTCAATCATGGGACAGCATACCATTGAAAAGATCGGCGGAACATCCATGAGCCGTTTCGGCGAAGTCATGGAAAATGTGATCATAGGTAAAAGAAAAGGGGCGGAACTTTACAACAGAGTATTTGTTGTTTCCGCTTATTCCAGCATTACCAATCTGCTTCTGGAAGATAAAAAGACCGGAGCCCCGGGCGTATTCGGACAGATAGCTGCCGGCAATCCCAATTGGCCGGAAGCATTGGAAACCGTACAGAAAAAGATGTTGGAATACAACAGAAGTTTTGTGGATATCGGATTGGATCAGGAAAAAGCGGATGCATTTGTAAATGAACGCATCAACGGTATCCGTTCCTGTCTGGAACACCTCATGTTCCTGCGTACTGCCGGTCACCTGAAACCCTCTGAATACCTCCCCTCCACCAGAGAGTTTCTTGCAGCCATCGGGGAAGCCCACAGTGCATACAACTCCACTCTGATCCTGCAGAAGAGAGGGATCAATGCCCGCTTTGTGGATCTTTCCGGCTGGATGAGTACAGATATTCTCACCTTTGATGAAGCCATCCTCAATGCCTTCAAAGATATTGATTTTGCTTCGGAGATGCCTATTGTCACAGGCTATGTGAAATATGATGAAGGGATCATGCGCCGTTATGACCGGGGCTACAGTGAGATCACATTCAGCCGTATTGCCGTCCTCACCGATGCAAAGGAAGGGATCATTCACAAAGAATTCCATCTTTCCACAGGCGATCCCAAACTTATGGGCGTGGATAAAGTACAGGTTATCGGGGAAACTTCCTTTGATATTGCCGATCAGTTGTCTGATATGGATATGGAAGCGATCCATGCGAAGGCTGCCAAGGATATGGAATTGAAAGAGATCCCCATCCGTGTAAAGAATGCCTTTGATCCGGAACATCCCGGCACTTTGATTTCTGTAAACTATGTTTCCCCGGTTCCCCGTGCGGAAATGATTTGCGGCCGTAACGATATTATTGCTATCGAAGTGCATGACCACGATATGGTAAATGAATGCGGATATGACAACAAGATCACCTCCGTACTGGCAAAATACGAGATCAGTTACATTGCCAAAAATACCAACGCCAATACGATCACCCACTACCTTCCGCAGAAGGCAAAAAGATTGAATGAGTTTCTTGAGGAACTTGCAAAAGTATTGCCTCATGCCATCATTTCCAAGCAGGAAGTGGCTATTGTTTCCGTTATCGGAACCAATATGAAGATCCCCGGATTCCTTGCCAGAGCGGCAACGGCTCTCTGGAATGAAGGGATCAATGTTCTTGCACTGGATCAGGTGATGCGTCAGGTGAACATCCAGTTCATCATTGACCGCAGTCAGTTCAAGACCGCCCAGATCGCTCTCCACAGGGAATTTGTGGAACAGAACAAGGCGTAAATCATTACCCTGTATAGTCCAGTCAGGGGAAAGAATACATTTATACAAGTGTTTCTTTCCCCTTTTCTTTATTAAAAACTTATAACACAGCAATATTGTTATGACTGTTCCGGCATTTCTTCTTATTCTGGCATCTGTTTTTCTGCATGTGACATGGAATATGCTTTCCAAAAAAAGCAATCCTTCCATGGCGTTTTATATGATCATGGGGTTTGTGGCTACTCTCATGTGGCTGCCCGTATTCTGTTTCTGTGAAATCCCCTTTTTCCGGATGCCGGGAAAATTTTTCTTCTTTTTATTGTTGAGTATCTTTGGAGAGATTATTTATATGCTGGGACTGGCAAGAAGTTATAAAAGTGCGGATATATCCTATGTCTATCCGGTGGTAAGAGCGTTGCCGGTTCTTATCATTGCGGCGATCACCATTATTTTCGGTCTGGGAAAAACTCCGTCGATAGCGGCATTGGGCGGAATGGTCATTATTACAGCAGGCTGTCTTCTCATGCCGTTAAAAAATTTTCGGGACTTTGCGATCTCCCGCTATTTCAATAAAACCATATTTTTCATTCTCCTTGCCGCAAGCGGAACCACCTTTTATACACTCTTTGACAGTTCTGCCATAAAGATCGTCAGAGAAATGCGGGGGGAACTCAATATCGTGGATACACTCTCCTATCTCTTCCTTATGGAGGCGGGATTATTTATTGGTGAATGTATTTTTGTTCTGTGCAACAAACAGGAAAGAAGTGCATTTAAGGAACTGCTGAAAACGCCCTTATCCCCCATTATTGCAGGATTGAGCGGATCGGCAGCATACGCACTTATCCTTTTTGCCTTTGCCTTTGTCACCAATGTAAGTTTCGTACAGGCATTCCGGCAGATGAGTCTGCCTCTGGGATTTTTTGCAGGAGTCATCCTTCTGCATGAAAAGGCAAGCAAACCCAAATTACTGGGACTTTTTCTTATCGTTACCGGGCTTGTTCTTATTGCCCTGCTGCAGTAAAAAAGAAAAGGGAGAGAGAGAATGGATACATGGAAAAAATTTAAAAACGATCCTCTTGCGCTCTCCGGATTATTTATCATTTTTTTTCTTGTGTTCCTTGCTGTTTCCGCCCCCCTTATTGCCAATGAAAAGCCACTGCTTCTTTATGTGAACGGGCATTTGTCAAGTCCGGCATTTTCAGAATTGTTTACTCCGGAAAGTCCGGAAATCTTTGTGGAAAAAAGCTGGAATTTTCTTTTGCTGTTCCTGCCGTGTTCCATTGTACTTTTTCTGACAGGGAAACTTTTTTCATCTGCCAAAAGGAAAAAATATTATCAATACAGTTTTGTGATCGTGTTCCTTTTGCTTCTTCTTCCGTTTGTCCTCACCGGCAGCAGGATAGATAAGACCCCCTGGCGGGAAATGACAGCAAAATTGAAGAGTCCGGATTTTGCCTTGTATGCACCGATACCTTACGGGCCGTTTGAAATGGCAGATGCGCCTTATGAAAAAAGTTCTTTCAGACATCTTGCGGGGACGGATCAATCAGGCAGGGATGTACTGGCAAGAATGATCTATGGATCACGGGTCTCCCTTTCTGTGGGATTCTGTGCCACGCTTCTCTCGTTGTTTCTGGGGACACTTGCCGGACTTGTCTGCGGTTATCTGGGAGGAAAAACAGATCTTTTTTTAATGAGGTTTGTAGAGATCGTCATTTGTTTTCCCACCTTTCTGCTTCTGCTTATTCTTATGACCATACTGCTGGATTACGGTTCAAGACAATCCATACTTCTTGTCATTATCGTTCTGGGGCTGACCTCCTGGACGACGCTTGCAAGACTCATCCGGGGCGAGACATTGAAACAGAGAAAGATGGCATATATACAGAGTTGTGAATGTATGGGGGTACCGGTTTATAAGATCCTGTTCCTCCATCTTCTGCCCAATGTTTCCGGTCCGGTATTTGTGACCTTCACCTTTGAAGTTGCCGGGGCGGTACTGGCGGAAAGTTCCTTAAGTTTTCTTGGTTTCGGCGTACAGGATCCCACGGCGAGCTGGGGAGAACTTTTGCGGCAGGCGTACCCGGATCCATTGAGTTATTCCCATTTGATGTTTTATCCCGGGCTTGCCATATTTCTTACGGTATGCGCCTTCAACTTTGCCGGGGAAGGTCTGCGTAAAGCTCTGAACGGGAAATGATCCCTTTCGGAAGACATTTCTTACAGCTTCTTTATATATTTGAAGGATTCCGGATCAAAAGGTTTAAGGGATTTGCAGAATTCCTGTGCCATTGCAAAACAGCGGTCATACCGCTCCAGACTGCTTTTGGAGAGCATATTTCTTGTCCTTGACCGGTTGATCTCAAAAGGTCCCACAGATTTGGCAAGGAGCAGTTTCAAAAAGTTATATATTGCCACTTCACTGCTGGCGAAACTGCTGGTATTGCCGGAAGGGATCCCCAGAAGGGCAAGGATCTCTGCGATCTGCACATCCCCGCCGTTGACAAACTGCTGGAACTCTGTAAGATCGCCGAGAGTACCCACCATCTGGCGGAGCAGACGCAGATATTTCAGGAAGTTCAGGTCTTCCAACGGTTCTTTTAAGGTAAAGGAACCGCTGATCTGATATAATTGCTCTGTACGGTTTACAGCAAATTCCAGGAAAGATTCCGCAAGGAGATAGACCATGCGCCGTTTGTGTTCATCCGGAGAAGAAAAAGCTGTCTGGATCAATTCCACTGCCCGCAGGTAAGCAGCATCTCTTCTTGCCAGTTCAGGAGGAAGATTGACCAGTGCCGGGGAATCCTGATGTTTGGTTGCGGCGGAGCCGAACTCATCAGGAGAGACCATACGCAGGAAACTGCGTTTGGCTTTATCCACCATATATTCATCACTGTGCTGTTTATTATTTCCGCTGTTCATGTTCCTTATCCGGTTTTTCTTTTTTCATACTTTCC
>JAFVRL010000372.1 GCA_017504325.1 Lentisphaeria bacterium
CCTTCTTGCAAGAAAAATATCAGGGGAAAATTTTTCTTTTGAAGAAGAAAATTCCTTATATAAAAAATTCCATTCTTCTTATGTTGCTTCTCTCCTTGAAGGAACAAAAAAAGCGGAAGAGAAACTTCCAAAATTAAAAACTTTCTGGGAATATTTCCTGCCGCAAAAGGATAAAAAAATCAGAAAAAAACTCTCCAAATGCAGAACATTTGAATATTAAAAGGTTCTTACTGAAGAACTTTTTTCTGTGTGAAAAATTTTTATTTTTTCACGATCTCCATCTGGTGAATGACCGCATCTTTTGCCCGGAGATAAAGATATCCCAGTTCCTTTGCCTTTTTGGTAAATTCAAAGGAAAATTCCTGTTCTTTATCCGTTAAAGTAAATTTTTCTTCCGGAAGGCGTTTTTTGTGACCTCTCAATTTTCCGTCAGGGGAAATGGAAGTGCTTAAATAGGCATTAAGTACCCCTTTTCCGGATGCCTTGATGGTAACTTTGAAATTTCCCGCCTGTTTCGGGAAAAAGAGATAAGACCACATCAGACCTTTCAGATGAATGGAATTATTCCCTTTGTCATCGGTTTTCATGCTTCCGTTGGTGGTGCTGAAACCTGCGGGGAATTTTTTGGAAGTATAGCGTTTTGCCTCACTGGCTTTTACATCTCTTGTCAGAGCAAAATTGCCGTTCCGCAGAATCTCATTGGAGGGAAGACCGGATGCCTTCTGCAATACGGGGGCAGCGATTTTCCCATATTTTCCTGCGTGTTCCTTCAAAATCAGGATATTGGCGGGATCAGGGGAGAGGAGGGGAAGAAGAGGGGCCCCCAGTCTGACCCAGGATTTTGCCACAGCAAGCTGCAATGCCCAGATCTCAAATTTATTTGCGTCTGTGCGTTGTGCCGCAAGGATCTTACCGCCTTCCAGTTTTACGCCGCTGGCAACGATTTTTCCTTCTGCATTGTAAAGGTAGCCGCTGGCAGGTTCACGGGGGGAGCCGTTCAATTCCACCATTACCTCTTTTACTCCTGCGGGAACTGCAAAGTAAAAGACCCCGGAAGAACCGAATACATAAAGTTTTTCATCGGCACGGAAGGCATGAGGGGCAGCTGTCTTGATGGAAAGAGTCTGACTTCTTGCATCCATACTGAAGCGGTAAACACCTTTTTCCCCTGCTTTCAGATCGTAGGTGAACGTCTTATCAAAAGGAACGCCGAAACGGTCGATCTCATTGATGGTGGGGGAGTGGACTGTTACGGTAAGGGGATTTCTGTAACTGGGGCTTTGATAACGGTGGACAGGTCTGTTGATAAAGGTAACAGGAATTACCTGACCGGGTTCCGCATAGAGGACAAATTCACTTTTTTCCCGGAAACGCAAAGTTCCGCCGCTCATTTTTCCTTCGGGGGAGATGGGAACGACTTTTTTGAAGTCGGGCAATACTACATTGAATCTCTGTGCCATGGGATCGGGTTTGGCTTTGGCAATGAATTTTGCAATGTCAAAAGATCTTTTCACTCCTTTGGAATTCTGTATGGTGATATTTTCAATGACCGGATCCACAAGACCGTTACCGTAACGGGAGGTAAAGACCATGGGAGGACGGTTTTCATCGTCAATGACAGTAAGATTGCGGATCACAAGATCTTTGATATTTTCTTTCGTGGAGTTGGAAATGAGAAGACCGGCAGTTTTGCCGCCACGGGTATCGATCACACAGTTTTCAATGACCTGCTTCACGCCGGGGAGATAGTGGGTCAGACCGAGCTGGGAGTATTTATTGCCGGAAAAACGGCAGTTGGAGAGGATGATATAACCTCTTTTTCCGTCATTGGGAGTCTGGTGATGACCTACATGACCGGTGGTAAAACCGCTGTTGGTATTCTCTTTAAATTCACTGTTGCGGATGATAAGTTCAATTTTCTGTTTGGAATTGTTGGAAACATAGAATCCGGAAAGATTGTTCCGGTTGAATTCACAGTTTTCAAAAAGGATCTTTGTGAGCCCTGTCACTCCGTCAGGATAATTGGGTTCAAGGTCGATGCCGCATTCCGGCGCAGTTCCTTTGGTATCGTTGAATTTACAGTTGCGTACAGTAAGATTGTGGCAGCCTGTGACACTCAAACCCTGACGCCAGCCGTAAAGACAGTTCAAATCTTCCAGAACCACATTGCGGCAGTTCAAACTTCCCACATAAACGCAGTCACCGCCGCCATTAATAATGTCAAAATTTTTGATTTTTACATTGTCACTGTCAAGAATACTTATGGTATGTCTGTGGTCTTTCTGTTCGGAACGGGGGAAAATAAGTTTTACTTTTCCCTTTCCCTCCAGAACCACATTCTTTTTCTGATGGATCTCAAACATTCTTCTCTGAACAAATCTTCTTCCTCTTTTTTCCTGCCAGACCCCTTCCTTTGCCTGTACCACGACTCCGTCGGCAAAATATATTTCTATATCGGAAGGAACGACAAGAGGCCCGGTCACCCAGGGAGATGCCATTTTTTCAATATAAACTTTCTTTGCACCGGAATCCAGTGCCGCCTGAAGAGCTTTTGTGGAATCTTCTTTATTGAACCCCCACCAGTGTGCCTTTGCTTCGGCTTTTTTTCCCGCTTTTACAAGAGCGATCTCTTTGGAAAAATCCTCTGCCGGAACAGAAAATAATTGAAATGCTGCAAGAAAAACTGAAACTGCCGCCGGAAGAAGTAATGTACTTTTTCTTTTCATTTGTGACCTTTCTTTTTTTGATTTATTATTTGATATTGAAAAAATCTGCATAATCACTTACGGTAAGGCGGGTGGGAAGAGTGTCCTCCTCCCATTTCTGGAATCTTTCTCTTTCTTCTGCAAAACAGTTGTCAGTATTGTCATCATTTACAGAGGAAACTTCCCCCACCATCACGCTTCCGAAAGAGGGATCGGCATGGAAGGTATGAAATGCTCCCGGTACAAGAGTCAGGCTTTCCCCCGGCTCAAGGGGGATTTTTTCAGAGGAATCCACGGTAAGAAGGAGACCATCTTTTACAACGTTGACTTTCCCCCGGACAGGTTTATTGTTTTCCGCCGGAGCAAGCTGGAAAACAAGTCTGCCGCCGCCCCTGTTGATAATATCCTCCTGTTTGCGGTAATGGCAATGCATGGGCGTGACCTGACCGGGTTTCACAAGCATGATCTTTTCTGCATAGGGTTTGGTGTATTTTTCTGAATGCAGTACACCATTTCTTATGGTGAAAAGCAATAAGCCCACTTTAAGAAAGTCCCCGGAACCGAAGTCGGTAACATCCCACCCCATGGCACAGGAAAGGATCTCATCACACTTTTCTCTGTTCTTCTTCCAATCCTCCAAAGTCCATTTGGAAAATGCCGGAAGGTAAAACTGGAAAGAGGCAAAAAATTCTTCCGCTTCTTTTATATAAGTATTGATTTCAGAGCGTTTCATGTAATAAGTTCTCCCCTGTTAAAATTTCAATACGGAAAGCGTGAGGCCTCCGAGAATAAGACTTACTCCCACGAGCTTTGTCAGGGTGCATTTTTCCTTCAGAAAGAACACTCCCGCAAACATGCCCACCGGCAGCCCCAGCTGACGGAATACCTGTACATAGGATACATTGCTTACAAAGTTCATGGCAAGAAGGACAAGAATGTAGGTCGTGGAGGAGAAACAGCCGGCAACTACCGGCATAAAATCTTTCGCCCTGAAAAATTCCTTTGCCTCTTCCCTGTCTTCTTTCACACAAAGTACCACCAGCCAGAAGAAGAGTGACAAGGCGATCCCTCTTGTGGAGTAATAAGTCATGGAACGCACTGCATTACTTACTTCCGGATAATGTTTGGCAATAAATTTTACTCCCAGGGAATCAAAAATGGTATATCCTGTTGTCCCCATAGCCGCCATAAGAAGCAGGAAAGAAGTTTTATTCCAGTATTGGGAAGGCTTGAAGTCGGAAAATCTGCTTAACGGCATAAGCAATGCCCCGGCAAAAACCACAAGGAATCCCAGAGCCGCCGTCCATGTAAGGGGATTGCCCAGTCCCAGAAGGGTGGTAAAGAGTGCTGTAAGCACGATAGGCAGTGACCGCATCACCGGATAGGCGGATGCCATCTCCATTTTTTTATAAATGAGAATGATACCCACTCCATAAAATATATCAAAGAAAACCGTCCCGGCAATAATTCCCCAGAAGGCGGGTGGAAGCGAAAATATCTTTACCGGAGTCCAGAATTGCACATGACCCCAGATCAATGCCCCCATGGTACAGATGATGGCATAGAAGGCAAGTCCCATTTTTCTCTTCTTGGCAAGAAGATTCCATGTGGCGTGGGTGACGGCAGAGCCGAAAATAAGAAGAAAAGCTGTAAAAGTCATTGTTCTTTTTCCATTCTGATCATTCTTCTATGGAGATCACCCGGTCGGTTTCAATATTTTCCCCACGGTCGATGTGGATATGGAGAGTATTTTTCGGGAAGACTTTCCGGTCGATGCGTTCCGGCCATTCCACAAGAGAATAGGCACTTTTATCGTAAAGAAACTCATCCACCCCGAAGGCAAGAGCTGCTTCCGTACTGTCGATACGGTAAAGATCAAGGTGATAGAGCATCCCTTTTTCCAGTGCATATTCCTGTACAATGGTGAAGGTGGGGCTGGAAACATGTTCCGTAACTCCCAGTGCTTTGGCAAAGGCACAGGAGAAAACCGTTTTCCCGGCTCCCAGATCCCCGTGGAGCGCAATAACAGAACCGGGAGGAAGTTCTTTTACGATCTCCTGTGCCACCAGTGCTGTTTCTGCCGGGGAATGTGTAATATATTCTTTTTTCACAATTTTTTCCTGTATAGGTTATTCAAAATGGTCGAAACCTTTTTTGTGTTTATTTTCTTCTTCAATTTCTTTTTTTGCAACGAATCTGCCGATCCTGCTTAATGGCACATCCGGGAAAGGCCATGCCTTTTCCAATAACGGGACATTTTCCGGAGAGACGGCAAAAATAAGTTCATAATCCTCTCCGTCGGAAAGTGCCATTTGTATATCGGCATCCTGACGCAGAGGAATATTTTTTTCTTCGATTTCCACGGAAAGACCGGAAGCAGAAGCAAATCTTTGCGCATCTTTCAGCAGACCATCGCTTATGTCCATCATGGCACAGGTATATTTTCCTGCAAGAAAACGGCACTCTTTCACCCGCGGACAAAATGAGAGATGATGTTCGGAATAAAAGGAGTTGCCGAAACAGCCTGTGGCATAAAGAAGATCCCCTTCTTTTGCGTTTTTCCGCAAACAGAGTTTCTCTTTTTCCACTTTGCCCAGAATGGTGAGAGTCCCCACCATTCCCTCTGCAAAATTACCGGCAGTATCGCCGCCTATGATACTTACCTTATACTCTTTCGCACACGTTTCCAATCCTTCATGGAAACGCATAAGATATTCTTCCTCCAGAGGTTTTTTTGCAATGGTCACAAGGGCATACAAAGGAACTCCCCCCATGGCACAAATATCACTGATATTGCGTTTCAGAAGTTTTGCCGCAACCCTTTCAGGAGTTGTTTCCGGCAGAAAATGGATGGAGGAGATGACCTGATCCGCTGCGGCAAGCAGGTATTCCCCGTTCCCGCAGACATCCAGAACAGCACAGTCATCCCCTATGGAAGTATGCACAGAAGGCGCGGCAGAAAAAAGTCCCGCCAGACGCCCTGTAAAAGTTTCCTCATTCATTTCTGTTCATCAGTATCCCAGGAAGGAGATATCCACATTGGCTTCTGCGGTCTTGCCGGAGGCGTCTTTGAAGATGACTTTTCCATCGGCAAAATCAGAGGAAACGACTCTTCCGAAATCTCCGGAAATACGGGCAACGCCCTGAATATGGCAGATTTCAGAAGGAGCAGCTTTTGTAAATGTGCCGCAGGTGGTCCAGCCCTCTTTGCTCAGGCAGTTTTCTTCCGTGGAATCCTTGATGCCGTTGGCGAAGAAAGAGCAGTTGTCTTCCACGCCGATACAGCGGGTATTTCCGTTCCAGGGGAATCCGTATCTGCCGGAGTTGGAAGTCCAGATGGTGGTGGCGGGCAGAGTTTCCGGATTACGGAGCATGAAGAAAAGATAGCCTCTTTCCGGATAAACACAAACAGTCCATGCGGGGGTTTTTCCGGGTTTGGAAAGCATGGAGAAAAGGTCTGCGTAACCGATGGGGGAGGGATAGGTTGTATAGTCATGCACGGGATCGGCTTTGAAGGCTGTGGGGACTTTTTCCAGAGAATCAAATCTTTCCCCGGAAGCAAGATACTGGTGTTCCAGATTTTTGGGATCGGAAAATACACCGGGACAGGTCATGCCCGCATCAAATTTACTGGTGGAAAGGTACATCTTTTCCCCTTCTTCCGGCATGTGGATGATGGAATGGTGACCATAAGGCATTCTTCCTTCCAGACCGCTGACGGTATGTTTGATGTAAAGTGCGGAATGATTGGAACGCATTTCAAAGTGCTTTACGATATGGAAAGGATTGATGGTGGTATCCATGGAAAATTCAAAGACCGCCTTGTCGCCTTCTTCCACAGCTTTATCCAGTTTCCATGCATTTGCGGCTGTTTCCCCGTGGGGAGGATACTGGAATCCGGCTACGGGTTCCGGATTTCCGCCGAAGGGCATACAGAAAAAGTCACCGCGCAGATTCTGAAGGAGGGGACAGAAGGAAAGATCCGGTCTCTCATCCTGCCAGGGGGTGAGGGCGTAGGGGGAAACGCTTTTTTCTGTATCCGTAAAAAATTCCACAGGAGCGTGCATTCCGGCGTCTTCCGTGAGAAACAGTTTGATGCCTTTTGCATTCAGATACCAGCCGGGGGTGGAATGATTGATCCCTTTTTCGATGATTTCAGCCATTTTCTTCTCCTTTTTGTAAGGTTGAAAATATTTTTATATGGAATAATATAATACTTTATACCCATTACAATACTTTGTTTTTCCATTTTTTCAAGCCTGAAAAACATGGAAAAAAGGAAAGGTGATTTGAAAAGAGCCTTTACCGTGTTATATTAAGGGGTATAAGGGACTTTTTTACCCTTTTGTCCTGTAATTTTGGAAGAACTCAAGAGA